>JBFLYD010000031.1 GCA_040756905.1 Acidobacteriota bacterium | reverse complement strand
GGAAAAGAAAGTCATCCTTGACTCAATCCAGCCACTCTGAGGTATAATGAAAATTCAGCGTCACTTCGCTCCGACAGGTGGCCGGTTTCAATCAGAATCAGTGGCCAGATTCATCGGAATATGCACACATTATGAATTCCAATTCCCCTTGATACTAAATCTATATTTTTTTCAGCATCGATAAAACTCTGAGGGATCGGCTGGCTTTCCAGTAATTTTTTAGCTTTCTCAAATTCCCCTTCAACAAAAGACAACCTCTTTGACACAATCTCTTTCCAGTTTAAATATATTTTATAATAGCCAGTTCCGTGACAGGCCATGCAGCTTACCTCTGTTGCTTTATGGACATCTCCTTTAGGGATAAAATGGCAACCCTCACATCTAACCCCTGCTAAATACATTACACTTGGAGTCGGTTCGACTCCCTTTCCTCCGATTCCAACATACAGATCTCTTTGAGGAGAATGACCAGTTTTGTGACAAGTCTCGCAACTACTCATCGCTACTTCTAACTCTTCTTGAGCTTTATGTTGAATTTCAAGATGACAGCTGAGACATTCCACTTTGTGCTCAGTAATATGAACCTTGTGAAGAAGATCAGTATCTTCAAATTTTGATAATCTTACAGGCTCATTATGACATGTGAAACATCTATCTCTTAAAACATCCCCATCACCTTTAATGACATGGGAATGACACCATGAGCATTGCATACCAAATCTTTCTACATCACCATGATTAAAATCGAGATTTCCTTTTGTGATAATTTTTTCAGGAACTCTGTGACACAAAGTGCAATTACTCTTTCCCTCCCCCAATATTTCATTTTTGAAATGACAAAGATTACAGGTTGAGACAGTTACAGCTATGTGGAGGCCCTGAACAATCTGGGAATGGCACGAAGTGCATCTGAGCTTTTTTCCTTTCCTGAATTCTGTAAGATGTGGCGCATGATCAAACAGCACTCCCCTGAATATTTCCTTTCCGAATAACAACCGTTTTTCATGGCATCTTAAACAGCTCTCATCGTCAACTTCAGCCCATGGGTTTGTGCTATAAGTTCTTGTGATATACCGGGCCACCATCGCTAAAGCTTCGTATTTTTTTCTAAATTCTGAAGTAATACCCGGAGGAATATGACATTCTACGCAGGCAACTTTATTGTGGGATGAGGTTTGCCATGATGCAAAATAAGGTTTCATGTAATGGCAAGTTCCACAGAATTTAGGCGTTGAGGTTACCTGCATTGAAAGGAGAAAAAATAAAAATACAAGAGCAAATAAAATAGCTGTGTAAAGGGAGTAAACTCTTAACTTTTTTTCTCTTATTAGTCTTAAAATCTTATCAGATGTTTTTCTCATTCCTCTTTTTAATCAAAAATCTTTTATATTGGTAAATCAAAATCACAGTAAGTATAAGATAAAACCAGAAAAATATCAGACCTATTTTTCTCACCCTCAATTGAGCGAATTTTCCATACAACTCCAGTTGAATCTCTTCTCCAATAGAACGAGACTTTCTTGTTAAATCTTCTACTTTTTCTTCTAAAAGAGTATGCATCACAGGCTGAGCCTCTATTAAATAAGTAATTCCCTCTTCAAGCCTTGCTTTGTAATCTTCTACTGCTATAGGAATTTTCTCAGCTTTTTCAATCAACACTTTTGCCTTATCGATTTCTTGCTGGGATTGCAAAAACATAGTCTTTAATTTCTGTCCTGCTAAAAAGGCAAGGGAATCGGATGAATGGCAATTTTTACAAACGCCATCAAACATATTGATATCTGCCTGTTCAATATCATGATTTTTATGACAATGAGAGCATTCGGGACTATCCACTTTTTCTAAGGATAGTTTATGAGCACTTTCCAGAAAATACTCTCGAGTCTTAGAATGACAATGTCCACATACTTTATTCACATCGCCCAATCCTGGAGGAGCAGCGCCATGAGCTCCATGACATCCAGTACACTCGGGCGAACTTAAATTCCCCCGTAATAAAAGAGATTTTGCATGGATGCTTTCCATATATTCCTTATAAGGATCTGAGGGGAAATTATATTTGTTTTTCAATTTAGCATCTGAATGACAATTTGCACAGGTTTTTGGAACATTTTTTATGTAGGCTGGGCTTTTGGGATTATCCGAAGATAGAACATCATGGGTGCCATGACAATCGGTACAAACTGCCACATCTTTATTGCCCTTCTGCAAAAGCTTCCCATGGGGTGAATTGAG
Source organism: Acidobacteriota bacterium (assembly GCA_040756905.1). Lineage (NCBI taxonomy): Bacteria > Pseudomonadati > Acidobacteriota > Acidobacteriota bacterium. The sequence continues at coordinate 59,358 of JBFLYD010000031.1, read as the reverse complement.
GTAAAGATGGTATTGATCCGAGGGAAGGTTATAGGGTTTCATTTTCTGGGGGTCAGAATGACATGTTGAACATAACGAAGGAATCTCTTCGCGCTTTATCTTTCCTTTAAAATTTTTTCTATGAGCCTCATAAATATTATCAATGAAAGGATTTCCTCCATGACATTCTATGCATTCAATGCCTTCTTTGTTATGAATGCTTTCGTTGTAAAGAACTCTGATGTCACTGTGACAAATTAAACAAAAATTCTGGATAGCAAAAAAAGAAGCCAGCAAAAAGGTATGCATATTATTTCTCCATTGGTTCTAATCAAAAAATATTTCTTAATGGTATACTTATTTCTTTATGTACCCCAAAAAATGTAAACAACCCAATCATGATCAAAAAGATAGCCCCGATAAAAATTGCGACTATTCTTTCTTTAAAAATTCTAACTTCTTTTCTATCAATGAAAGGAAGGAATAAAATTAGAAAAAATATTATAACGCTGATAAGACCTAAAATGTATTTGGGAATTATTTTAAAAAACAATTCAAAAAAACCATATATGGGAAGAAAAAACCAGCCAGGAAGTATTCCTGGGGGAGTAAATGAAGGGTCAACAGGCTTATAAAAAGGAGTTGGAAATAAAACAGAAAAGGTAACTAATATACCGAATATAATAAATAACAAAATCAACAGATTAAAAAAATGATGAGGATAAAAGGGGATTTCTTTTCTTTTTTTTGTTTCCCATGGGATTTCACTTAACCCTAACTTTCTTATCCCAGAAATATTTAAATATAAAAAAATAAGAAATAATAAAGGTAATAAGGATATATGAAAAAAGTAAGCTCTTATGATTGTTTGCTGATTAATATCATAGCTGCCCATTAAGAACAAATATGCCCAATTTAAGCCAGGAATATTCCTAATAATCTCAATGCCCCTGATCGATGACCAACATTTATTTTCATCCATGATAAGGATATTTCCAAAAAAAGCCTGCACCATAGATAGGACTAATAGAGTAATTCCAAAAATCCACAATAATTCTCTTGGAGATTTATACACCCCATGATAATAAAATCTTATCACTCTAATTATTAATATTATTATCAATAAATTACTTCCCCAATAATGAATTTGATGAATAAACCACCCAAAATGTGTATCTCTTATTATAAATTTAACGCTATTGTATGATTCATTTAGGGAAGGAACATAATAAAAAGCAAGAAGTATACCCGTTAAAACTTGGAAAAAGAAAAGAATAATTGTTATGATCCCAAGAATCTGAGGCCACCTTGCATAGGGTGGCACTCTTTTTTCAAGAACTTCTTTTACAGCTTCTTTTAATGGCTTTTTTGAATCCAATTCACTGTAAAATAGACCAAAAGAACTAATTATTGAAAACAATTCAAATAGATTAATTCTTTTCTCAAGCCAGGAGATGAGCCCCCTTTTTTCCTTATTCTCTTCCATCTATGTTCTCCTTCAATCAAAATAGATGTAAAGCCTGCTTCCTCTTATATCAACCCTGTATTTCATCAATGATTTTGTAGGAGGGCCAGAAATTACATTCCCATTAAAATCAAATATCCCTGCATGACATGGACATATCAGGAGTTCCCGCTCCTTCTGATAATTCAATATACATCTTAAGTGAGTACATATAGCAGAAAACGCTAAAAATTCTCTTTCGTCTTTTCTGATTAATATAACAGATTTATCTTTATAATGATAGATAGAAGAACCGTTAATAGGAATAGTAGAAATATCTTCTATTTTTATTAAATTTTCTTCAAACTTTCTTTTCGGTGGTTTAATGTATGAAAATAAAATCCAAATTATTCCCATGCTCCAGAGGGTAATAAAACCTTTTGTTAATATTTCAAGAAAGTTTCTCCTTTTTTCTTTCATTTTTGATTCATTTTCCCCTTTGAATCTTTCTTTTCTCGATCTGTCTTATTTTATACAACAATGAAACTATGAATAGAATGATAAATATTAAAGAGACTCCAAGCCCTTTTCTCCTGAAGCTTGCTTCTTCGATAGCTTTTTCTCCATCCTTATAAGCTTTGTCAGCTATGGCGCTTCCATCTTTAATTGTTTCTTCAATTCTTGTCATATCCAAACCGTGGATTAAATTTCTGGCCTTTGTAATCGAAGTATTTACATCATTTAATGAAAAAATAGCTTCACCCACCTCAACCCCCGCTTTTTCGGCTTTTCTTAAAATTTCTTTTGCCTTTCTCTCTTTATTCTTCAATTCATCAATGGACTGTTTCATTTTAAACGCTACATTGTATCCCCTTGAATTTACTTCATGACATTTTACGCATACAGCTCCTTCTCCAGTCCCCAACATCTCATCTGTAGGCTTGGATATTTCATGGTTGCCATGACAAGCTTCACATTCAGAAAGACCCATTTCATCAAATGCCTTCTTATGAGGGCTTTCAGAAAAAAGTTCTCCAGCGCTTCCATGGCATTGCCTGCAAACATTAGCGACTGAAGTAACCTGAGGAGGGGTTGAGCCATGATTTCCATGGCAGTCATTACAAGCAGGGGCTCCTAAATCTCTCTTTTCGAATAATGCCACTCCATGAACTGATTTTCTGAATGTATCAAGTTGGTCAACAGGAATTTTATATTCTTCCATGTATTTGGAGTTAGAATGACATATTCCGCATGTTTCTGGAACGTTAACAGGAAATATGGAAGATTTTGGGTTGTTTGAAGGTAAAATTCCATGGGGCTTATGGCAATCAGAACAAACAGCTACTTTATCATCGTCTGAAGCTAACAATTTACCGTGCTGACTGGAGGCATAGAGTTCTGCCTGGTCAACTCTAAGAGAAGGGTTAAACTTTTTCATAAAATCTGGGTTTGAATGACATCCTGAGCATAAACTTAAAATCTTTTTTTTGTTAAGTTTTCCCAAGAACCCCTTTTTTTCATCCATTGAAGATTCATCATCTAATGCAGGATCTCCTCCATGACAGGTAAAACATGAAAAGCCCCTTTCTCTATGTATATCAGCTTCCATCTCTTTTACAGGTAAAGAGAGGTTCCTTTCTAACTGAGAATGGCAATCTACACAACTATCTTTTTTTTGTGGAAGAATGGGATTGATAAAAATTAGAAAAAAAGAGATAAAAAAAATCAGAAAATATTTTATTTTATTTATAACCATTTCATTCTCCTAAGAATATTCTAATCATTTTCCAGGCAACATATATCCTACAATAGTTATTACAGAAATATATAAGATAACAAAAACTCCTATCAATGTAAAAAAGGTGCTTCTTTTTTCTTGAGCTGCTTTTTTATCAAAGAAAGGCAGCAACATCCAGATGATACCAGCAAAGATAAACCCAAAAATACCCAAGACTTCACCTTCAAAAAAGAGTACTTTTCCCGGAATAAATTTCAATGTTATGAACATAAACATAAAATACCATTCAGGCTTTATTCCAACAGGCGCAGAGGCAAAGGGGTCTGCTTTGACACCGATCTCCCAGGGGAAGAAAACAGAAAGAAATACCAATAAAGTTAAGACCAAAGACCATCCAACCATATCTTTTAAAATAAAATTTGGGAAAAATGGCTCTTCTTTAATTTTATTCTTTTCAATTCCAATCGGAGCACTCATACCATGAACCTGAACGAGATAGATATGAATTGCAAGTAACACAGTAGTGATTCCTGGTAGAACTGCTACATGGAATCCAAAGAATCTTATAAGGGTTGCACCTGTTACTTCTTCTCCTCCCCTTAAAAATGTTTTTATGTAGCCTCCTACTAAAGGGATTGCCCCAGCCATGTTCGTTCCCACCTGGGTAGCAAAAAATGCCAGCTCATTCCATGGAAGTAGATACCCGCTAAATCCAAACGCTAAAAAAATTAAAAGCAGAAAAAAACCTGTAAGCCAGGTCATCTCCCTTGGCGGTCTATAAGATTTCATTAAATAAACACTGAACATATGAATGAAAGATGCTGCTATTAGGATATTTGCAGCCCAGCTATGAATTGACCTTACAAGCCATCCAAATTTGACTTGGGTAACTATAAACTGGACGCTTTCAAAAGCCGATTCAGCGGTTGGCCTGTAGTAAAGGAGAAGCATTATTCCAGTTAAAACCTGAACTACAAAAAGAAAAAGACAGATGCCTCCAAAATAATACCAAACAGAATATTTATGAACTGGTACTGTCTTCTTTTTTCCAAATTCAATCATATTTTTTAAAGGTATTCTTTTTGAAAACCACTCATACAGAAAGTTTTTCTCCATTGCCTATCCTTTCTTGGAAACAATTATTTCATCACCCACTATATTAACTTGAAAAACCTCCAAGGGAAGGGGCGGGGGACCTGAAATAACCTTTCCATTTAAATCAAAATGACCATTATGGCAAGCGCACCAAACATGCTGCATGTCGGGTCTGTACTGAATTATACAGCCTAAATGAGTGCATACTGCTGACATCGCTATAAATTTTCCATCCTCTGTGTGAATCAAAATACCTGGTTTTGTTCCCATTCTAAATATCTTGTATGAATTCGGCGCTAACTCTCCTACTTTTGCTGCTTTGACACTGCTCTGGGAGGCTTCTGGTACCTTTGGAGGCATTATAAATTTAATGGTCGGATACAGTACAGAAGCTATGAGAGCGAGTATGCTTCCTCCTAATAAATAATCAATAAATGATCTCCTTGGAATATTTACTTCTTTATTATTATTCAATTATTAACCTCCTTTATAAGATAATAAAAAAGAATGACTAATTTTATATAAATCATTTGTGATTTTCAATCAATTTGAAAATCCTTGAATTTTTTGATATATATAGATTTTTCCAGGAGAAGAAAATGGCTAAAAGATGCGAGATATGTGGAAAAGAGCCGATTTTTGGGCATAATGTAAGCCATTCTCACCGCCTTACATCCCGTAGATGGAATCCAAATTTGCAGAGAGTTAAAGTGAAAATAAATGGTTCATCAAGAAGACTTAGGATTTGTACTGAATGTCTAAAATCGGGTAAAGTACAAAAAATATATAAATCTACAATTTAGAAATCGCTTCTATCTCGGCAATCACTTCTATTTCAATTCTTGAATTCCTTGGCAATCTTTTAACCTCAACCGTTGATCGAGCTGGATACGGTTTCTTAAACTTTTTAGCATATATATCATTCATCTTAGCAAATTCATTAAGATCTGTCATAAAAACAGTTGATTTTACAACTTTATCCAGCGAGCTTCCTGAATCTTCCAGTATGGATTTAATGTTTTCAAATACTTGGTCAGTCTGTTGTTCTATTGTCTCTCCTCTAATTTCACCTGTTTTTGGATCTATCGGAATCTGGCCTGACAAAAATATAAACCCATTGGATTTTATTCCTTGAGAATAAGGTCCGATTGCCTGAGGAGCATTTAAAGATTTTATTTCTTCTTTCAAAAATAACCTCCTCATTATGGATTTTGGAAAAATTAAAAAAGAATAAATAAAGAGCAGAAAATTTTTTCTTTTCATTCTCTTTTAACAGAAATCACCCCCTTAACATTCATTATATTCTTAATCAATTTCTCAAGCTGGGTTATATCCTTTACTTCCACGATAAAGTTAATCTTAGCAGTTTTATCTGGAAAAGCCACTGCTTCTGCTTTCTTTATATTACTCTTTTCTCCAGAGACAACAGAAGTGATTTTAGCTAAAATACCAGGTCTGTCTTCTGAAATGATTGCAATTTTCACATCATATGATATTTTTATGTTTCCATCCCACTTCGCATCTATTAATCTGTTCTTTTCTAAAATCTCATTGATAATGTTAGGGCAAGAGGCAGAATGAACAGAAATTCCTTTTCCTTTTGTGATATAACCAACTATTTTTTCTCCTTTTATTGGATTACAGCATTTAGCTGGATGGATCAGGATGTTATCAAATCCATCTACAACAACCCCGTAGTCTGGTTTTTTAATTATTTTATCCAGAAATTTTTGAGCGAAAGTCTCTACCTTTGGCTCAAATACATCACTTGGAAGGGCTCTTTCAAAAAAATTTCTATTTAAAACAATCTTGCCGAACCCAATAGCTGAATAAAAATCTTCAATTTTTGAATAACCCAATTTCCCAACAGCATTCTCGAGGTTTTCTCCTTGAAGGTATTGCCTGATTGGTTTTTTTAATTTTTTTATCTCTTTTTCAAATAGTCTTTTTCCCATTATAATACTGCTTTCTCTCTCATGCTGAATAAACCATTCTTTAATTTTTTTCCTTGCCCTTGGAGTTTTTATGAAACCAAGCCAGTCTCTGCTTGGTGAAGCATCTTGAGAAGTTTCAATCTCTACTATATCCCATGTTTTTACCTGATATCTAAGAGAAACATCCCTTCCATTTACTTTAGCCCCTTTACATTTATTTCCTATCTCAGTGTGGATTTGATATGCAAAATCAACTACAGTAGAACTTTCAGGAAGAGGTATTACTTTTCCTTTTGGAGTTAATGGATAAACCATGTTAGCTTTTAAATCTCTTCTTAAGCTTTCCAGAAATCTTTTTGGATCCCTTGTATCCATCTGGAATTCCAAGAATTCAGAAAAACTTTTCTTTAAATCATCCTGAACGTCTGTAATTCTGTCCTTGTATTTCCGATGGGCAGCATATCCATTCTCTGCAATCCAATGCATTTCTTTTGTTCTAATTTGTATTTCAAAAGTTAACCCTCCTTTTGTGATTACTGTTGTATGAAGAGATTGATATTTGTTCTGTTTCGGGACTGCAATGTAATCCCTGTATCTTGAAGCAATTGGCGTCCATTTCTGAGAGATCCACCCCAATACGGCATAACAATCTTCCGTTGATTCTGTAATTATTCTTAAGGCCATTAAGTCAAAAACTCTATCAAAGTCTATGTCATTTCTCTGCATTTTTCTCCAGATACTGTAAATTCTCTTTAACCTGTATTGAATTTCAGCTTTAATACCCTGATAATCCAACAATTTTTGAATTTCTTCTTTCATATTCTTCAATTTTTCTTCCGCCCATGATCTTTTATCCTCAACCTTTGCTGCTAATTTAAAATATGTCTCTGGCTCTAAATATCTGAAAGCTAAATCCTCAAGCTCCTCTCTCGTTTTTCCCATTCCAAGCCTGTCAGCCAATGGAGCATATATTTCTAAAGTCTCTGATGCAATTTTTTTTTGCAGATCCTCAGATAGAAAATTTAAAGTTCTCATATTGTGCAATCTATCAGCTAATTTCACAAATATGACTCTGATATCTTTCATCATAGCCATAAAGATACGCCTTATATTTTCTCCCTGTAATTCAGAATCTGATAAAGAAATTGAACTTATCTTCGAAAGGCTATCAACAATGCTTGAAATTTCTTCTCCAAAATATTCCTTAAGTTCATCAACAGTAGTATCTGTATCCTCTAAAATATCATGAAGAATACCCGCAGTCAGAGTTACTTCATCCAATTTCCAGTCAACTAATACATTCAGTACCTCAAGAGGATGACTTAAATACGCCTCCCCAGACCGTCTTATCTGACCTTTATGAGCCTTTGCAGCAAAAACATACGCTTTTCTTAATATATCAAGATTAAAATCTGGAGCATAAGCTTGAATTTTTTCCACAATATCGTCAAATCTAATCATCACTTATAATATCAATCCATTTAAAACTTATGTCAAGATTATTTAATTTACTTCTTCCAAATTTTGAAATTTTTTTAATTTTGATTAAAAATAATTAAAAGGAGTGAAGATGATTGAAAAATTTTTCAAATTTAAAGAGATGGGAACAAATTTAAAAACTGAGATAGTAGCAGGTACTACCACATTTATGACAATGGCATACATAATTTTTGTGCAGCCATCTGTTCTATCTCAAGCAGGGATGGATTTTGGTGCTGTCATGATGGCAACCTGTATCTCATCCATCATCGCAACTCTTATAATGGGTCTTTATGCCAATTATCCTATTGGGGTTGCACCTGGTATGGGAGAGAACTTCTTCTTCACCTTTACAGTGGTTCTTATGATGGGTTTTCCATGGCAGAAGGCTCTCGGAGCGGTATTTCTTTCAGGTGTTTTATTCATCCTTCTTACCGCATTCAAGATAAGGGAGATGGTAATTGATGCAGTTCCACGGTCTCTCAAGGATTCTATTGCAGGTGGCATAGGCGTCTTCATTGCTTTTATTGGTCTTATTCAAGCAGGGATTATAGTCAAGAGCCCAGGTGGGGTTGTAAGTTTGGGAGATCTAAAAAATAAAGCAGTTTTAGTTTCTATATTTGGCTTATTAGTTTTGGCTATCCTGATGGCAAGAAGGATAACAGGAGCTATACTCGGAGGGATTCTTCTTTCAACCATGTTAGGTGTTTTACTGGGAATAGCTCATTATCCAGGAAGACTCCTTTCCCTTCCTCCTTCCATTTCCTCCACATTCCTCAAATTGGATATAAAGGGAGCACTTGGATTAGACTTTATAACTGTTACTATTGTCTTTCTCTTCATGGTAATGTTCGACACCATTGGAACATTGATAGGTGTTGCTGGGATAGCTGGCTTTTTGAAGGATGGAAGGCTTCCAAGGGCAAGCAGAGCATTGATGGCTGATGCAGTAGGAACATCCATTGGAGCTCTCCTTGGAACATCCACGGTAACAGCCTATATTGAAAGCACAACAGGGGTTTCCCAGGGTGGAAGAACAGGTTTTGCCTCTGTGGTAATAGCATTTCTCTTTTTTCTATCCATTCCTTTCTACCCCATTGTCAGGATGATAGGAGGGGGATATGAGATCTCAGAAGGTGTATTCCTATACCCATTCACCGCTCCAGCTCTTATTATAGTGGGAGCATTGATGCTTCAGACTATAAAGAATATCAAATGGGAGGACTTCACAGAGGGAATCCCTGCGTTCCTCACCCTTGTGGGCATACCATTTTCCTTTAGTATTGCTGATGGACTTGCCTTTGGTTTCATCTCCTATCCCCTTGTAAAACTTCTAAGTGGAAAAGGCAAAGAAGTAAGCTGGCTTGTTTATCTATTGGGAGTTATTTTTATTCTTAGATACGCATTTATTAAAAGATAATTTTGCCCCAAATTTTATCGCCATTTCCATACTGGTTGGATCCGCAATTCCTCTTCCAGCAATATCAAACGCAGTCCCATGGACAGGAGATGTTCTGATGAAAGGTAATCCTAAGGTAAGATTAACTCCGCTTCGAAATGAAATTAATTTAAACGGTGCCAAAGCCTGATCATGATAGAAAGAGAAAACTATAACATCTCTCCTGTTCTTTAATAAAAAAAACAGAGAATCAGAAGAAAAGGGCCCTTCTACATTAACTCCCTTTTTTCTCGCAAGCTGCACAGCTGGGATTATCTCTTCTATCTCTTCGTTCCCGAGAAAACCATTTTCTCCTGCATGGGGGTTTAAGGCACAAACAAAAATTTTAAGAGAAAATCCCAACTTTTTTAACTCATCATCAAGGAATAAAAGGGATTCGAGTATAAGGTCTTTCTTTACCATTCTAAATATATCTTTTAAGGCTACATGGTCTGTAAAAAGAGCGACCTTAAGATTTGTTGACCAAAAACTCATAATTATCTTATCTTTTTTGAAATAATCCTTGAAATACTCTGTGTGTCCTCTGTATTTAATGTCATTCATTTCCCATGCTTTTTTGCTTATCGGAGCTGTAACGAGCACGTCGATTTTTCCCTTGGATATTAATGAAGTAGCCTCTTTTAAGTACATAAATGAAAGAAGTCCGCTTTTTTTTGATGGAACTCCATTTTCTATTTTATATTTTGGAAAAACATCGAATACATAAAATCCATTTTTAACTGGGCTATTAAAATTTTCAATTAGTTTTAGTGGAATTTCTAATTTTAATTTTTTTCTCTCGTTCTCAATTACATCTGAAGATCCAATGATTAAAAAATTATATTTTCCGACAAATTTTGACATGGACTTCAATATTATCTCTTTTCCAATTCCAGCTGGATCCCCAAGGGTAATTCCTATAAAAGGAACCTTTGGGAGCAATTTTATGCCTCTTGAGTCTTTTTGATGTCTTTATGAATATAATGAATTGAATGTTTGTAAACCAATAAATTTGGCGCATCAACTCTATTGATTTTTATACATTCCTTATCATACCACTCGATTACCCCTCTTATAACCTCACCGTTATTTAATACAACTACCATTGGAGTTTTTGTGTTCATCTGTTTTAAATAATAATAATTTTCTGCATGGGTTTCATAAGGAGGTGGCGTTTTTTTTCTCGGCTGTTTTGCTGCCATTTGCTCCTTTATCTCAGCTAAATTTGGTCTTATTAATTTTCTCATTTTTTTCTCCGATTTATTTTTTATTATATTATATAAAAAAATTATTCGTTTAGCAACGATATTAAATAAATTAAAGAAATTTATTTCTGGGCAAAGACTTCAGAATTTATATAAAGGCTATACAAATTTTTCAAGATCACTTTAATTACAGCTGTCAATGGAACTGCAATAAGCATACCAAATATCCCCATTAATTTTCCGAATATTATAATGGAAATAATGATGATGACTGGATGCACTTTTATTTCTTTGCCGAATATTTTCGGTGATAAAAAGAAATGTTCAAATCCCTTTATTAAAGCATACACCAAAAAAATTCCCAAGATGATTTTCAGAGAGACTCCACTGGAGAAAGAAACTATCAAAGACAAAGCTATTCCTAAAAAAGTACCAAAATAAGGAATTATATCTCCAAAACCGCTCAAAAAACCTATAAAAATTGAGAAAGGGACACCAAGAATTGTAAGGCTAACACTGAAAAGAATTGAAAGGATAATACTCACTGTAATTTGACCCCTTATAAATGAACTAATTACCAGATCAATTTCTTTCAAATATTTTATAGTGTCATCTCTAAATTTTACAGGTATTAAATTTTTAATTTTTGTCTTTATATTTACAAAATCTTTTAACAAATAAAAAGAGAAAATTGGAATTAAAATTATATAAGAAAGACCTACGAAAAAATTATAAATATTTTCAAAAAAATATGATAAAAATGGTGATAATTTATTTATGAAAAGCGGTAAATTTGCTTTCATGTCCGTTAGGAGCTGATTCTCTATTTCTTCCACAAGCTTTGGATTTTGAATTTTTAATTTTGAGACGAAATCTTTTAATTTAGAAAATAAATAATCAAAGTAAGAGGGTAGCCCATTTAATAACGATTGAAACTGGATTATCAATTTAGGAATAAACAAGTATAAAATAAAACCGATCAAGAGAAAAAAAAGGATGAGAAAAATTAAAGAAGCCAAACCCCTTGATAAAATTCTTCTTGAGGCTCTCGAAACTAAAGGGTCTAAAAAATAAACCAAAAATATAGAGATTAAAAAAGGTATTGATAAAATCTGTATATGATATAGAAAATAGATTAAAAAGATTAATGAAAAAATAATAGCTACTAAAATATATGGAATGTTTTTATCCTGCACTTGATGTTTTAACCAGAGAAATAAAACTTTTATAGAAATAATCAAGCCCAGAAATTAGGGTAAAAATAAAAGTAATTAAAAAAAGGTATCTAAGATATCCAAAATTCTGCTGGAAATGATTACCCAATAAAACCAAGAATAATGTCAATATCTGAGATGATGTGGATATTTTTCCCAGTATCGAAGGAAAGAACCTCTTTTTGCCGAATGATATTTTAATTAATAAGGCACCTAACAGAAGAGAAGCATCCCTTATTAAAACTGTTAAACCTAAGTATAAAGGAACCCTGTTAACAAACTCCAGAGATGAAAATGTTAAAAGTATAAATGTGGAATTTACCAAAAATTTATCTGCTAAAGGATCTAAAACCATTCCCAGGTCTGACCTCTGGTTTAACTTCCTTGCAATAAAACCATCAAGTCCATCTGTTACCCCGGCTAAAACAAAAAGAAACAAGGCCATTCCGCTCTTCTGATTGATAAGAGAAACAATCAAAAATGGCAATATCAGTATTCTGAGAATTGTAATTTTTGTGGCGAGCGTAATTTTCATTTTATTTATAAAACTTTATTATCTTATATTAATCAAATAAATATGTTGGTTTTTAGACTCCTATTCTAATTTTGAATACACCTGAACAAGCTTATCCTTTACCTGAGTTACGGCAGCTTCTGTTGCTTCACCGAGAATCGTTTCTCTGAAATCAGAACTTGACATATCAATGCCTACGCCACCCCCACCTCCTGCGCCTCCACCACCTACACCTAAGAGCAGACCTGTTCTCTTTGATTCTCCTGTCCCCTTTGCCACTGCCACAATTTCTCCCGTATTCACATCTATCATTCTTGCATTTATGACCACCTTAGCTTTTGTTTTCTTGGTTCCAATTCCTCCTATTCCGAATTTTTTCAGACCCCAGCCTCCACCACCTACTCCAACTTTTTGAGTATCAGTACCAAAAGTAGTAATGGAACCTATGATTATGTATTCAACCCCCAGTACTTTTCCTACTTTCGCAGCAGTTGTTGCATCTGCCCTATCTGAAGTCGAAAAATCCTGTTCAGCTAAAATCTTTTCCAAAGCTTTTCTTTCGATAACGGAATACGTGCCATCTTCCACTAAATTTGTGACCAGAATATCGGCTATCCCTTTCCCGATGTCCCAGTTTCCTTCCCACCATTTTTGAACTGCTGCAAAATCAAAATCGAAAACAGCCACTCTTTTCCTCTTGGATGCAGATTCTAAATTTAAAGAGAAAGATAGTACAATCACCCCAATCAAAATTGAGAAAATAATTTTTTTCATAAGCTCCTCCTTCTTTTAATTAATTAAATCAAAAAAATTTCCTTCTTTTCAAGTTTTTCAAATTAAAAAATCTATCGATAAATTTCTGTTATTCTGTTGAAAACCTCCAATGTTTCTTTCCCTGAGACAAAGTTGTTTGGTCTGAATGTTCCATCGGGAAACAGCGACATAAACCCATAAGAGACTGCTTTCCTTATCGATTCCCAATGCCAGTGCTCAGAGGAAACATCCCTTATCTCCATTTTTCTAGAAATAAATTCTTTTTTCTTGCCGAGCTTAAGTTTTTCAAATAATTCTATCAGTCTACCTATAATCTCTGCTAAATCCTGTCTTTTAACCATTTCTCCCGGATAAAAAGCATGATTCGGATATACATCCATTATCCCTAAAGAGGTAATTTCAAGGATAAATGAATAATACCATGTTCCAGAAATATCTGTAATAATTGGAGGTTTCTTGTCGAGGTGGCTAAAATAATAATTAAACTTATTTGATATTATCGAAGCCAACTCTCCTCTCGTAATTACTGATTTTTCCGGGATTTTTCTCCATTCAGCTGGAAGTGTAAGGGCTTGCCATTCTTTTTCAACTAATTCAAGCTTTTCTCTTATAGAAATATCATCGGGAAAACTCCTGAACAATTCTCTGTAAATCTCTAAAGCTTCTTTGTATTGTTTATCTTCAAAAAGTATTCCTCCGAGCTGTTTTTTTAAATCATAATTTTCAGGTTCTAACTGAGTCAATTTTTTTAATTCTTCAATCATTCCTTTTCTATCTTTTTTCAGCTTGTATATATTAAATAGTTCATAATGAGCTTCGTAGCTTTCTGGAGTAAAAAAAAGAGCCATTATAAAAAGCTTGCGGGCATTTTCAACATCTCCTTTCTTTACCAGATATTTACCTTCTCCAATATATTTCTTTGTCTGTTCTTTCTTTATCAATTCCATTCTTTCTTTTGCTACGTTATTTTCTGGATTTAATTCAATTGTTTTTTTCCACTCTAAAAAGGCTTCCCTATTTTTGCCTTCCATTTCATACAGTTGAGCCAATCCCACATGAGATGAACAAATTGCATTATTAATTTCTAATGCTCTTATAAAATAGCCTTCACTCTTCTTTACATTTCCTCTGAGAAGATATGAATAACCAATAGCTACTAAAACAGAAGGTTTATTTACATCAAACCTTTTCAATTTTAAATATGCCTTTCTTCCATAGCCTTTTTCTAATAATGACCAGGCTCTTTCAAACTCTTCTTTTTCAACCTTTTTGAATTCCTCCAATAATACAGGTGGAATTTTTTCAATCAATATCACTCTTGAGGTCTTAGTAACGCATCCAACAATGATAATGAGAAAAAAGACCAAGCTCTTAGCTTTCATAAAACTCCTTCTGTCTGTAAAAATTCTTTAATTGGATATAAGGCTTCTTTTGATATTCCACACTTTATCTTCATAAAATCACCGTTTTCGTACTTATTTAAAACCACTCCATTAACAAAAATATATCTTAATATGTCATTTCTCTCTTTTGGTATCTCTAAATTATGGACTAAAAAATTTGGAAACAGTGTCTCTCTTATCATCTTCAGTAAAAAATCAACGCCCTCGCCTGTTTTAGACGAAATAAAGACAGCTTGCTTGTTTAAGCTATTCCTTCTTAGCAATTCCTCTTTCTGTTCTAAAAGGTCTATTTTATTCATTACTCTTATTATTCTTTCCCTTGGAATTCCCAGTTCATCTGTTATTTCTTCAACCGCTTCCATTTGACCTAAATAATCTTTGTTTGTTAAGTCAACCATATGTAAAATCAAGCTAGATTCAACCACTTCTTCCAGTGTTGCTTTAAAAGCCTCTATCAGTTCTAAAGGTAATTTTTTAATAAATCCAACTGTATCAGATAGCCAGAAATAAAGTCCATCAGAAAAATTAACTCTCCTCAAAACTGGATCTAAAGTAGTAAAAAACAATGGAGAAATTGTACCTTTCTCAAGAGTTATTCTATTAAAGAGAGTGGTCTTTCCAGTGCTTGTATACCCGACAAGAGAAACAGTTAAGTTTAAACCTGTTCTTCTCCTTTTTCTCTGGATTCTTCTTCTTCTCTTTAAATTTTCGATTTCCTTTTTTATCTTATGAATTTTTTTCCTGATAATTCTTCGATCCATCTCCAACTTTGCCTCTCCAGGACCTCTTGTCCCAATGCCTCCCCCTAATCTTGATAGCAAAACGCCCTTTCCAGTTAATCTGGGAAGGAGATAAGAATACTGAGCCAACTCTACCTGCAGTTTACCCTCTTTTGATTTAGCTCTTTGAGCAAAAATATCAAGAATCAACTGTGTTCTGTCGATTACTCGGCAGTTAATTTCTGTTTCTAAATTTCTTATCTGAGAACCAGAAAGATTCTCATTAAAAATAATAAGGTCTACTTTTTCCCCTTTGGCCATATCTGTAATTTCTGAGACTTTTCCCTTCCCGATAAAAAAATCTGGGCTTATTTTCTCTTTTTTTTGGATTATTTTAGCAACAGGAATTGCACCTGCGCTCCGGGCTAATAAATAGAGTTCTTCTAAAGATTCGAAATCTAATCTTTTTTCTTTAGCAGGATTGTAAATTCCTACTAAGATTGCTTTCTCCATTCTATCTCCTTCTTGATAAACTCAATTATTTTCTCTTTATCTTCTGGTAAAAACCAGTGCACTCCCTTTTCTTTTTTAAACCAGGTTAATTGCCTCTTAGCATAGTGTCTTGTATCCCTCTGGGTCAACCTGACTGCTTCTTCCACAGAAATTTCTCCTTTTAAAGATTTTAAAGCCCATTTGTAACCAAGAGCTTGAAATAGGGGACAATTTTCATCAATGCCCTTTAGCATTAATTTCTTTATCTCTTCAAGTAATCCAGAAAAAAACATCTTTTCGCTTCGTTCGTTTATTTTTTGATAAAGCTTTTTCTTTTTCATAATAACCCCAACTTTAATCTTTTTCCAATCTTCTACTAATGAACGAGTATTTTTGAAATGGGCAGAAATTGGAATTCCTGTAAGTCTGAATATTTCCAGTCCTCTTATAATTCTTATTTTATCATTTTTATCAATTCTTTTTGCATACTCGGAGTCAACTTTATTAAGATTCTCCCACATCTTTTCTGTTCCAAACTCCTCGATCTCCCTCATGATCTCTTCTCTCACATCTTCATCTCTTCCAGGCCCAGGAAAAATTCCATTTAAAAGTGCTCTTAGATACAATCCAGTTCCTCCGACTAATATTGGAATTTTATTCCTTTCGATTATTTCTTTCAAAATTGAATAAGCATGCTTTGCAAAATCTGCTGCTGAGAATTGCTCACATTTATCCAAAATGTCAATCAGATGATGAGGGATATTCTCACGCTTCTCAGGAGGTACTTTTGCAGTCCCAATATCAAATCCTTTGTATACCTGCATCGAATCAAAGTTTATTATTTCACCATTTAACTCTTTTGCAATCTGAATGCCAATTTCACTCTTTCCAACCGCTGTGGGCCCTAAAACTACAATTAAAATCTTTTCTGTATACTTCAACCTATCAAGATGAAAATTACTATCCATGTCAGGAACAACAAAATGGAAAATAACTGTTTTCTTTTAAATTCTTCCTTCATATCATCTATACATTAATATAAAATTATATTTTTTTTGTTGTCAACAACCTATAAACTTTACGTGCCGCTGGATTAAATCGTCTGATTGACTAATAAAAACAATTTTGTTAATATGCTTGTGGGCCTATAGCTCAGCGGTAGAGCTGCCGGCTCATAACCGGTCGGTCCCAGGTTCGAATCCTGGTAGGCCCAGTTACCAAACTGGCAGGAATGGTAGAAGATAAGATAGATTTAAAATCCCTTATTGAACTTCAAGCGATAGATATAGATTTAAAAAACATTGAAAAAGAATTAAATATCATACCTGTTCTCTTATCTGAAATTGATAAATCAGTGGAAGAAGAAAGGCAGAAAGTTTCTTTCATTGAGGCAAAAATGGATGAAAATCAGAAAAGACGTAAAGAGCTTGAATCTCAAACTATAGCGATTAAAAATGAAATTGTCAATTTAAAGACCCAGCAGCATAAGAAAAAATTGACAAATGAACAATATCTTGCCCTGAAAGAAGATATAGAATTAAATCAGGAAAAAATAGAAGAAATAGAAGATTTAATATTGGAAGAAATGCTTTTAGCTGATGAAATAGAAAAGGAAATTAGGGAAAGCGAAAAAGTTCTTTCTCAGGTTGAAAAAAAAGCAAAAGAGGAAAAAACTAAGATTGAAAGAAAAAAAACCGATTTAGAAAAAAAACAAAAAGAAATTGTGATAATCAGAGAAGGGGTTCTATCAAAAATATCCTCCCAATATTTGAATCTATATCTAAGAATCGCAAAGAAAAGGGATGGCATTGTGCTATCTCCTGTGTACGATGAATTCTGTTCTGTATGTCATATGAGGATAAGACCTCAGGTCATAAATGAGCTTAAAAAGAGTATATCTGTCATCACATGTGAAAATTGTGACAGAATTCTATACTGGAATTCCCCTCCTTATCAAAAAATGTTTGAAAAAGATTAACTCCATTTTTTAGAATAATAAAATAATTTTTTTATTTTAATGGAAGGACCTGAAACTCTTACAATAAGATTTTGCCCTTTCTTCCTACAATATCCAAGCCCAGAATCAAATTTTTTATTTTTACCTATCATTTCTATATTTTCCAGTAAACTCCACAGATTTCCTTTTATGTATCCACCTACCAAAGGAAATTTTAATTTTCCATTTTCAATAAAAAATGACTCTTTAATTTGAAAAGAAAAATATCCGTTCTGTATTTTAATCTCACCATTCCCTAATTTATTTATAAAAATTCCTTTTTTTATTGACTCAATCATTTCCTGCTCGTCATATTTTCCTTCCCTAATACTTAAAGAAGAAACTCTTGGTAAAGGTGGGTACAAAAAAGATTCTCTTCTACTATTACCTCCGGAACCTGATTGATAAATTAGCAGACTGATTCCATCCGTTATAAAATTTCTCAGAACGCCATTCTCTATTAAAATTTTGCTCTTTGTAATAAAGCCTTCGTCATCGAGTTTAAAACAACTCCTCTCTTGATCTATGGAGCCCAAATCAAAAACTGTTAAAAAATCTGGAGCAATTTTTTGATTGAGCATTTTCATTTTTATTGGCGAAATGTTATGAATTACATAATCGCTTTCAAGAGGATGACCAAGGACTTCGTGAAATAAAACATTTCCCTCTCCAGACGATAAAATAATTGGGATCTCGCCACCAAAATTTATTTCTTTAGCATTACTAATAACCCCATCTGAAATTTTTATTAAATCTTCAAGATAATGTTTTAAATGAAATTCATTATCTTTGCTAAACCCTCCTCCTCTCTCTAATTCAATAATATCATCTTTATATTTAACGAAAGCTTGAACCTTGTACTGAACCCATACTCTTTTCTCATGACCAAAATTTCCATAAATATTGCCTGCCCAGACCTGCTGATCCAATTTCCTTTTCAAAATTCGGATATTTCTAATTCTTTTATTTTTTTCTATTCCAACTGAATCTATATATTTATCTAATGAATCCTGTTTCTCCTCCTGTTCCCTTTTTCCCTCGAAAAAAAACAAATCCTCTTTTATCCCCAATTCTCTTTCTAATAAGTATAATTTATCTTTGGAATAAGCTCTATGAGCCAATCTGTTGTCTTGGAAAAGGGTAATCCCGAGACCTGAAATAAATTTGGTTAAAAAATTAATTGAGTTGTCACTAAAAAACTCAAATGCTGTATATCTTGATTCTTCGCAGAAAAAACTGAAATACTTAACCCCTTGTTTATGAAAAGTTTTTTTTATCTCTAAGTATTCTTTCTCTCTCAAATTAACTAATGGGCTGGCCAATAAATATCTTCACAAACAAAGAATTTCTCATAAAGAACACTGAAGGGATATGGGGAAGTAACTTCCCCAGCCTGGGGAGCGAAGCGTCTAAGGAGATCTTTCTCCCATAGGGAAAGTGCCATGTCACAAAAGAATAACAAAAGAGATTTAAGTGACATGACACTAATGGGATTCTAAATAAAGACTATCGATTAAATCCTCATATTTTTTCTCTATTATATTTCTTTTAACCTTAAGAGTTGGGGTTATTTCGTTTTCTTCCAGCAAAAAATCTCTTTCCAATAAAGCTATCTTTTTTACTTTTTCAAAAGGAGCAAGATCTACACATACCCTGTCAATCTCACCCATCATAAAATTAATTATGTATTCATCTTTTACTAATTCCGATAAAGATGAAAATGAAAACCCTTTATCCTTTGCAACTTCCTTTAATTTATCGAAATTAGGAACGATCAACGCAGAAATGTAACTTCTCTTATCCCCGACACAAACAACATTTGAAACATAAGGAGATGTTTTAATTATATTCTCTACCATTTGGGGAGCAATGTTTTTTCCGCTGGAGGTAATTATCAAATCCTTTTTTCTGTCTGTTATTATAAGAAATCCATCTTCATCTATTCTGCCGAGATCCCCTGTATGAAACCATCCTCCTTCAAAGGCTTCCCGAGTTTCTGCTTCTTTTTTATAATAACCTTTCATTACATTTGGTCCCTTTACAAGGATTTCTCCATCTTCAGCAATTTTTACTTCAACTCCTGGAATTGGTGGGCCAACTGTCCCAAACTTAAAATTTTCTTCTCTGTTTACAGATATAACTGGAGATGTCTCGGTTAGACCATATCCTTCCAAGATTTTAATTCCCATTGAGAAGAAAAATTCTCCTATCTCTTTTGATAGAGGTGCACCCCCTGAAACAAAAAATCTTATTCGTCCACCGGTTTTTTCTTTGATTTTAGAGAAAACCAATTTATTAGCCATCGAATATTTAAATTTTAGAGGAAAAGAAATGCGAGGCTTTTCTAAAATTTTCTTACTGTATTTTTTTCCTGTATTGATAGCCCAGAAGAATATCTTCTTTTTAAGGTTAGAAGAAGAAAGAACGTTATCCATTACCCTCGCATAAATTTTTTCAAATAGCCTGGGAACTGATACTACAACTGTAGGTTTTATCTCCAGAAGATTTTCTCCGACCTTTTCAATGTTTTCTGCAAACCCTACGGTTATTCCTTTATATAAATATGTGAAAGATACCATTCTTTCCAGAACATGAGATAATGGCAAAAAAGAAAGTGCTACATCCTTATCTGAAAATTTTAATATTTCATCAATTGCAAGAATGTTGCTAACAAAATTATTATGAGAGAGCATCGCTCCTTTTGGAACTCCAGTGGTTCCAGAAGTGTATATTATAGTAACTAAATCTTCGGGATTAGAACTTTTTAATTTTTCATTGAATAAACCTGGGTTTTCTTGATGGAGTTTTTCACCTTTCTTCATTAAATCATCAAACGAAATAATCCCTTCCCATGGTGAAGACATTAAAAACGTTATAAAATACTGGACTTGCTTCAATTCATGTTTTATTTTTTTTAGTTTTTCCCACTGAATTTCATCAGAAAAGAATACAATTTTTGCATCTGAATCTTCTATTATATATTGAATCTGAGTGGGGACCAGCGTTGAATAGATAGGAACCGCAACACCTTCTGCTAATATTATAGCCATATCAGATATAATCCATTCAGGTCTATTTTCTGAGAGGATTACGACCTTTTCTCCTTTTCTCAATCCTAAAGACAGAAGTCCCAGCGATACTGCTCTAACAAGATTTTTATAATCTTCCGTAGAAATATTTACATATTTCCCATCTTTTTTATACTTAATGAAATCTTCTTTTAAATAATTCTCTGTAGTATTCATAAAAATATCGTTTATTATTGAAATCAATGTTCCTCCTTAATAAATATATAAATTTTTTTTATAGCTCTTCTTTTACTTTAGCCAATGAAACCAACCTGTCATCTTCATCAAGATTGATAAGCTTCACCCCCTGGGCATACCTACTCATGGGTCTTATTTCTTCGGTCTTAATCCTTATTACTTTTCCCTTTGAAGATACAAGGAGGATTGTATCCTTTTCTTTTAAAGTGGATATCCCGCAGACCATTCCAACTCTATTGGTAGTTTTTATATTTTTTATTCCAACCCCCCCTCTATTTTGGGATTTATATTCTTCGATTATTGTTTTCTTTCCATACCCTTTCTCTGTAACTGTAAATATATACCTATCATTCTCTGAGATGGTGCTCATTCCTACAATCTTATCCGTTCCAACAATTTTTATACTTTTTACCCCTCTCGCATTTCTTCCCATAGGCCTGATAGATTTTTCATTGAATCTTATTATCTTGCCGTAATGTGTACCAATAACAACCTCTCTTTTCCCATCAGTTTTTTCTGCAAATAAAAGCTCATCTTTTTTTTCTATGCTCATTGCGATAATGCCATTGATTCTGGGCTTTTTAAAAAAGGAGATGGATGTTTTTTTGATTAAGCCATTATTTGACATCATTACAATGAAGCCTTTTTCCCTGAAATCTCTCAAGGAGACAATCGCTTTTACTTTTTCATCTTCTTTAATATTTATTAAATTTATGATAGATCTCCCTCTTCCACTAAGGCTTACATCCGGTATATCAAGCACTTTAATCCAGTGCATTCTTCCCTTATTTGTGAATACCAGCAGATAACTATGGGAAGTTGAGACAAAAATATCTTGTACCTCATCCTCATCTTTCATTTTAATTCCTATTTTTCCTTTTCCGCCCCTTCCCTGAAACCTGTAAGATGAGAGAGGAGATCTTTTTACATACCCAGAGCTTGTATGGGTAATAACCATTTCTTCCTCTGGGATTGTATCCTCAACATCAATTTCAAAATCTGAATCTTCTAAAATTGAGGTTCTTCTTTCATCGCCATATTCATTTTTTACATCAATCAATTCTTTTTTGACAATTTCCATTATTTTTTTTGGATCAGCCAATGTCTCTTTAAGTTTTAAGATTAAAGACTTCAGATTGTTTAGCTCCTCTTCAATCTTCTCTCTTTCCAATCCTGTCAACCTTCCTAACTGCATGTCTAAAATTGACTGAGCTTGCAATTTAGAAAGTGGAAATTCCTTCATCAAACTAAAAATTGCCTCTTCTGTCTTTTTTGACTTTTTTATTATCTGCACAACTTTTTCTATATTATTCAGAGCTATTCTTAAACCCTCTAATACATGCTCTCTTTTCTCGGATTGTCTGAGTTCAAACTCGGTTCTTTTTCTTACGACTTCTCTTCTGAAATTAAGGAAATGGTTCAACATTTCCATCAGATTTAACATTTTTGGTTGATTATCTGCTAAGGCTAAAAATATTATTCCATAAGTTGTTTGAAGGGCAGTGTGTTTATAAAGATTGTTTAAAATTACCTGAGGAGATGCATCTTTTTTTAAATCAAGGACAATCCTAAGGCCATCTTTATCAGATTCATCTCTAAATTCTGCAACCCCCTCTATATTTCTTTCTCTTATGAGTTCGCCTATTTTTTCTAATATCCTTGCCTTGTTTACCTGATAAGGTATTTCAGTTATAATAATACTATCTTTTGCTTTTTTTTCTACAGCTGCTTTTGCTCTGATTGTAATCAGCCCTTTTCCTTTTAAGTAAGCCTCTCGAATTCCCTTTTTCCCTAATATAAAACCCCCTGTGGGAAAATCAGGTCCTTTTATAATATCTATTAAATCTTCCATAGAAGGATTTTCCTTGTTTATCAGATAGATTAAACCATCTATTATTTCATTCATATTATGAGGTGGGATATTTGTAGCCATGCCTACTGCAATGCCGGAAGAGCCATTGATTAAAAGGTTTGGAAATCTTGCAGGAAGAACAGCAGGCTCTTTTAATGATCCATCATAATTAGAGTTAAAAGGAACAGTATCTTTTTCGATTTCTCCCATCAATTCTTTAGAAATTCTATTAAGTCTGACCTCTGTGTATCTCATTGCAGCAGGAGGATCTCCATCAATCGAGCCGAAATTTCCCTGTCCTTCGATTAATGGGTATCTCAGAGTAAAATCTTGTGCCATCCTGACAAGGGTATCGTAAATCGCCGCTTCTCCATGGGGATGATATTTTCCCATTACATCTCCTACAATTCTTGCTGACTTTTTAAAAGGTTTATCCCATGTATTGCTCGACTCCCACATTGACCATAAATTTCTACGATGGACAGGTTTTAATCCGTCTGAAGCATCGGGAAGAGCTCTTCCGATTATAACGCTCATTGCATAATCCAGGTATGAGCGTCTCATTTCATCTTCTAATGAAACTGTGATGGATTCTGATTTTTTTTCTTCCATTTTTATATATCAATGTTCTTTGCTTCTAAAGCATTTTCCTGAATAAAATTTCTTCTTGGTTCTACTTCGTCTCCCATTAAAAGAGAGAAAATGTATTCAGCCTCAATGGCATCCTGAATCGAGACCTTCAACAATGTTCTTTTTTCTGTGTCCATAGTTGTTTCCCATAACTGTTCAGGGTTCATCTCTCCCAGCCCCTTGTATCTTTGAATTGATAATCCTTTCTTTCCTGATTCTAATAACGAATTTAATAATTCTATGTCTGCTATAACTTTTACACGTTCTTTTCCATCCTGAAAATAGAAAGGTGGATTTCCGAGCTTTTCAATCGATTTCTGAATACTAGTTAACACTTTATATTCAGGCAAATTCATTAAATTCCAGTTTATCTCTACTCTTTTTGAAATACCATTTGATGAAAACGAAATCAGAAGTGAATATACTCCATGTTCTTCGTCCTCAACAATTTCTGTGTCGAGCCCTAAATTTTTAATTCTATTTTTTATCCTTTCTAATTGAACCTTGTCCTTCAAAATTTCTTCTGACAGTTTTTCTTTTAAAATAACATCTAATAATGGAACGGGATAATTTTTTCTTTCAAAAATTTTGTAATAATTTCTTTTATGAACAAGTTTATTTAAAATATTTTTTAATTCGCCTCCCCTTAAAACGAAATCTTTAGAGATTACTTCTTTTTCTTCGCATATTTTATGGATTAGGAAATTCTCAAATTCCTTTTCATTTTTTAAATATATTTCTTCCTTTCCCTTTTTTATTTTAAAAAGAGGAGGCTGGGCTATATACAGATAACCATTTTCGATAATTTTTGTCATTTGCCTGTAAAAAAATGTCATTAAAAGGGTTTTTATATGGGAGCCATCCACATCTGCATCGGTCATGAGAATTATTTTGTGGTACCGTAAGTTCTCTATTTTAAAATCTTCATTTCCAATACCAGTACCTATTGCTTGAATAATTGTTCTTATTTCATCGTTCGCCAGAATTTTATCCCATCGAGCTTTTTCTACATTTAAAATTTTTCCTTTCAAAGGTAAAACAGCTTGAAATCTTCTATCTCTGGCCTGTTTTGCTGAGCCACCAGCTGAGTCTCCCTCAACGATAAATATCTCGCTCTTAGATGGATCTTTTTCCTGGCAGTCTGCTAACTTTCCTGGAAGGTCAGTTAACTCTAATAAACTTTTCTTTCTGGAAATCTCTCTTGCTTTTCTTGCTGCTTCCCGCGCTCTTGCGGCTTCGATAATCTTGGTAAGTATTTTCTTTGTAACTGCAGGATTTTCTTCCATATAGGAGGTCAATTTGCTGTTTACGATTGTCTCAACAATTCCTTTTATCTCGCTATTTCCAAGTTTTGTTTTTGTCTGTCCCTCGAACTGGGGATCAGGAACTTTTAAGCTTATAACGGAACATAAGCCTTCTCTTATGTCTTCACCCTGTAAATTTTTTATGGAGTCCTTCAAAAAATTCTGAGAGGAAGTATAATTATTTATTACTCTTGTCAGGCCTGACTTGAACCCTACCAAGTGCGTTCCTCCTTCCGCCGTGTTAATGCTGTTCACAAAAGAATAAATTGTTTCCGAATAAGTATTGTTATATTGAATTGCAACTTCCACTTTTATACCATCTTTTTCACCATTAAAATAGATTGGTTTATCATGAAGAACATTTTTGTTTTTGTTTAAATATTCAACAAATGAAACTATTCCTCCCTCATACTGAAACACATGTTTTTTATCAGTTCTCTCATCTTCCAGTAAAATGGATACCCCATTATTTAAAAACGCAAGCTCTCTTAATCTCTGGGACAATATTTCAAAATTAAAATCAATGTCTTCAAATATTCCTGGGTCGGGCCAGAAAGTAATCTTAGTTCCCCTTTTACTGGTTTTGCCCGTTTTCCTTATTTGGTTAACAGCCTTTCCTCTTTCATAGAACTGAACCCATACACCTGAGTCTCTCCAGACCTCAAGTTCTAATCGTTTAGAAAGAGCATTAACCACTGAGATTCCAACCCCGTGTAACCCTCCTGAAACTTTATAAATCTTTTTATCAAATTTCCCACCTGAATGAAGGGTAGTTAGAACAACCTCTGCAGCAGATTTTCCTTCCTCTTCATGAAAATCTATAGGGATACCCCTTCCATTGTCGATCACGGTAACAGAATTATCTACATGAATGATAACTGTTATTAAATTACAATATCCAGCTAAAGCTTCATCAATGCTGTTATCAACTAATTCATAAACCAAATGATGAAGACCTGACTGTCCTGTGGAACCTATATACATTGCAGGTCTTAATCGGACAGCCTCCAGACCTTTTAGTACCTTAATGCTTTCAGCTGAATACTCATCATTTTCATCGACAATTATTTGGATATCTGGTGTTTCTTGCTTGCTCATGTTGTTATTAAATTAAATTATATCAAAAAAAGACAGATTGATAAAGAAAAAGACAAGGAAATTCTATATCTTCATCGGCATCAGCACATACAGATATGTGTAATTATTTGTTTCTTCCGGCTTAAAAAGAACTGCTTTCTCGCTATCCCGCATTTCAACTATAATTTTCTCATCATCAAGGCTGTTAAGAAAATCTAAAATGTAATGGGCATTAAAACTAATTTCTAATTCATTTCCTACATAACCAATATCCACTGAATCCGATGCCTCGCCAAGTTCTGGATTGGATGTAAATAAAAATACCTTATCACCCTCAAATGTGAACTTTATTCCTCTGCTTCTCTCTGAGGAAAATATAAAAACTCTCTTTATAGCGTTAATGAAATCTTCTCTGTTTATTGTGGCTCTGTTTTCATTATCAAAAGGAATTACCTTTTCATAAGGAGGAAAAGAAAAATCCATTTTTCTTGATATCAAAATTCGATTATCCATTTCAAAAAATAAGTTGTTCTCGTTTAAATAAAAATTGAATTTATCTATTCCATCCATTCTTTTTATCTCTTGTAATGTCTTTTTTGAAATTATAATTCTCTGTTCGTTTCCTTCCATTTTCGTTTCAACTTTACTCTTATTATAGGAGAGCCGATGACCATCGGTTGCAACTAACTCCATGGAATTTTCTTTTAAGATAAATAAAGCTCCGTTTAGAGTGTATCTCTGTTCTGAAGCTAACACATATAAAGTTTTATTGACCATTTCAATGAAAGGTTTAAATGGAATTTCAATTTTTTCTTTTTTATCGGGCAGGGATATTTTTGGAAAATCTTCAGCAATGGAACTTAGCATCACAAAACGAGTCATTGCACTTTTGATCTCAATTTTATTGTTTTCCATTTCTTTTATATAAATTTCTTCGCCTTCTGGTAAAGATTTTATAATTTCAAAAAATTTCTTTCCTGGAAGCGCAACAGAACCTTCTTTTTCGACATCTGCATTGAACTTTGTTATCAATCCCACTTCAAGATCTGTTGCTATCATTTCAATAGACCCGTTCCTCGTTAATAGGAGAATATTTGATAATATCGGCATTGTATTTCTTTTCTCAACAATGTCTTGGAGTATGTTTAACTCATCAAATATTACATCTTTTTCAGTCTTAAATTTCATTTTTTTCCTTCCTAATTATTTATATATTAAATTTTATTTAAATAATAATAATAGCTATATAATATTGTTGAATACTTAAAATATTTATTGAAATTAATAATACTAAATGTGAAAAAGATTGATGAAAGAATGTGAATAACTTTCATTGTCTGAAGTAGTCTACAAAACTTGCGATTAGCCTGTTGAATTCTTGATCTCTCTTTCTATATCCCTCTATTTTCTTTATAGAATACAAAACCGTTGTGTGATGTTTATCACCAAAACTTCTTCCAATTTCAGGCAGAGAATACTCTGTTAATTCTTTTATAAGGTACATCGCGATCTGTCTTGGAAACGAAACTTTTGGGGAATTATTCTTAGATTTTAAATCAACAATTTTTATATTAAATTTTTCAGCAACAAATTTTTGAATTGCTTCAGATGTAATCTTTTTTTCTGATACATCTATCAAATTTTTTAAAGCTTCTTTGGCTAACAAGAGGTCTATTTCAACCCCCTTTAAAGATGAAAATGCGATTATCCTTTTTAGACATCCTTCCAATTCCCTTATATTTGATTGGATTTTACTTGCAATAAAAAGAGCAACATTTTCAGGTAATGTTACACTCTCTTCACCTGCTTTTTTTTGTAATATAGCTACTTTCATTTCTAACTCAGGTGGTTTTAAATCAGCTATCAAACCCCATTCGAATCTTGAATGAAGTCTCTCCTCAAGGTGAGGAATTTCTTTTGGAGGACAATCTGATGAAATAACAACTTGTTTCTGGGCATCATAAAGATAATTGAAAGTATGAAAAAACTCTTCTTTAGTTCTGTCTTTTCCAGAAAGGAATTGAATGTCATCAATCAATAGCACATCAACACTTCTGTACTTTTTTCTAAATTCAATTATTTTTCCATAGTGAAGATAGTTTATGAGCTCATTCATAAAATTTTCAGTTGTAACGTAAAATAGTTTTGTCCTGGAATTTTTTTTCAAAATATGATGACCTATTGCACTCATCAGGTGGGTCTTTCCGAGACCAACTCCACCATAAATATAGAGGGGATTATATGCTTTTCCAGGATTTTCAGCTACTGCAGTCGAAGCTGCATGAGCAAATTGGTTACACGGACCAACAACGAATGATTCAAAGGTATATTTTGGGTTCAAGTTTGTCCTGTGGTTAAAGGAAATTTCTTGAGAACCCCCTGGTTTTTTTATGGGCAGCTCTTCTTCGTAAAGAAACTTCAAGTTCAAATTCTCCTTTAAAATTTCAAAGACAGCTTCTCTTATGGAAGTTAAAAAGTGTTTAACTAGTGCATTTTTGAATTCTATGTTTGGAACTTTGATATAAATTGTATTTTCATCTCTGCCGATAAAACTCAATGGACTGAACCATGTATTGTAAGTTAACTCATCTGTATTTAATCTCAAAAAGTCTTTTATTCTTTCCCAGTTCGTCATTTTATTTTAACTCTTTTTCCTGTCTGTAACATATAGAAAAGATTTCCACATTTTTTTCCACAGCTGTGGAAAAGTTAATAACCAAAAATTATTAAACCAGATAAATTTAATCATGGTTGAGGTATGATACTACCATAAAAAATTTTTTTCAAGAAAATAATTAGAAACTTAAAAATCATATCCGATCCACACCATTACTCTTCTTTTTCCAGACCATTGTAAATCTGTTGGTTTTACAAAATCTATATGAAGAGGATAGCCTAAAATGAAAAGCTGAATACCCCAGCCATAAGAACCGATTGTGTCTACCATATGTAAGCCACCTTCCTTTGAGAGTAATTTAAATGGCCAGCCTTTCAATTGAGCTCCTCCCCAATCAAAGAAAAAGGTTCCTCTTATAGGGCCAAAATTTCCCATTGAAGTTACAAGAGCTTTAACTATTGGAAACCTGAATTCAAAATTCATGAAAAACCCCCTATTCCCAACCATTGACGCATAATCAATAGATCTTATTTCGTTAATTCCTCCAAAATAATTTAAAAGAGGGTCTTTCCCTGTACTGAGAAAGCCATACGATCTGAAAGCAAACAGAGTTTCAGAACCTACTTTAAAGTACTTTCGGAACTCCGTTTCGTAAGTTGTAGATGAAAGAAAATTCTTTATCGGTAATGTCTGAGAAACGGAAAAACGATGAGTCGATCCATAAAGAGGACCAAAATATTTAAATCTTGTTGTTTCTCCTACCAAAGAAAATGAAGTTATGAGCATATTCCCGATTAGGAATGGGAAAACAGGTCGATCAAAAGTAAAATATCTAAACTTTTCCTTATATCTATAGAAACCGAGAGAAAACTCTATTCTTTCAAATTTGCTCATTGGGTACATTCCTATAACATCTAAACCGAGTATCTCTCTTATAGCCATAGCATCTCTTGGCGAATAATAAGGTTGAAGCTCTGGAGCAAAATAGTAGTAGTCGGGATAATAGAACACGGCGAAATCAAACCCTCTAACCATATATTGAAGACGGTTCTTCAGGTTTATATACCCTAAAAAATAAGACCTGAAATCTCTTAAAGAAATAGCATCGAGGAAGAACTGGTGATCTGCAAAAATATCTGAAAGAGCTATAGAGGTTCCTCCTAAAATAGTTCCATCATCGAACAATCCTACATTTACAGGGGGCCTTGCCATTAAATAGAGCTTCCCTATTCCTTTATATGGGACTATTTTTTTCTCATCGATTGGAATCTCTTTAAATTCGATTTTTGTTTTAAGTTCTTCTACCGCAACTTTAGTCGGTGTTGAATGAAATACTTCCAATGGAGTGGAAAATTCTTTCTGGTAAAGATTAAATTTCCCTTTGTAAAAAGAAGAAAACAATATTTTTCTTGGTTTATCAGGGAAAGGAGTAGGATAGAAGTTTCCTGTGCTTACATCTGTATATCTTTTAAGCTCTCCTGTTTCCAGATTTATAGAGTATAAATTGAAAGCTCCTTTTTCATCAGAAGAAAAGAAAATTTCTTTTGAATCTTTTGAAAAATATGGGTTTATGTCATTTCCCTTTAGAAAGGTTAGTTGAGTTTTTATAGAGAAATTATCAAAATCAGAGATGAAGATTTTATCCTTTCCATCGACTTTGATTGAGTATGTGACTTTTTTACCATCTGGAGAAAATGATGGAGATTTTTCAAACAGGTTATCGTTTGTAAGATTTTCTAAATTTTTATTTTCTAAATTCAAAAGGAATATGTCAGGAGTTCCATTTTTAAAGCCCGTGAATATTATTTTTTTACTATCTGGCGAAAAAGAAGGAGATGATGGCTGAACAATCGGCAGAGAAATTCGGTCTATTTCCTCGCCGGTTAACGCTTTTATTAAAAAGAGATAAGTTTTTTGACCTTTTCTTGCAAAAAAGGCCAGTGCATCGCCTTTTGAATTCCATGAAATGCTCTTTCCCTGGGACGGGTCAAAGTTTACCTTTACATATTCATATCTTGATGAATAACCTCTGGTAAGATTTTTTAGGACTTTTCCATCGAGAAGAGAAACAATTAATATGTCTAAATCTTCGTCGAGCATGTGGGCTGAAATTATTGCGGCGGTTTCTCCTGATGGCGATATTTCATGGGAGAAAACATGAGAAAATGGCATGTCTGGGCTGTACTGTCGACTGTAATCTTCAGGATTTTCTTTTGACAGATAAGGTTTGAATTTTTCTCTTACCCATTTTTTTAATTCATAATTAAATTCTTTTGGCTCTATTTTAAAAGTTTCTCTAAAATGTATTTTTTTACCCAGAATCGATGATTTTTTCATTTGCCACCAGAACTGTCTTATTCCCATTTTCCCTTGTTTATGTTCAAGGAATTCAAAAATTAGATGGCCGTAATCATAAGGAGCTCTTGCAAAGGTATAAGCTCCACTCATTTCTCCATTGTTATTCAATTCAGGAATTTTATCGTTTAAAACAGAATCTTTAACGATCATAAAAGATATAGGGTCCCAGCTTTCAGTTGTATACTCTGCAAAACCTTCCATTACCCATAAAGGAGGGGCATTTAAGTCATAGACCGATCCACTGATATCCTTGTACAGAATTGAATATTCAAAGATGTGGGCTAACTCATGGGTAATTAAATTGTCGAGTTCATCGGGAGAAAAGTTTCCTGGCAGAACTATTCTATGCAATACTGGCTCGGCAAAAGCCATTACTTCTTCAGGAACAATACCTGGAAATAGATTTGTTTGTTCAAAATCATCATGATCTTCATAAAAAATTATCGGGATTTTTTCTTCTATCGGATGTTTCAACATGCTGCTAATTTTATCGTAAGCTTTTTCTGATAATGTAATTATATGCTTTAAATATTCGATGTCATCTTTATAAAAGTATATGTTGAAATGCTCTGTTGTATAGGATTTCCAGTTAAACTTTTTCGAGATGATTTTGTTCTTTCCATAAAAGAAAGTTTGAGAATTAAGTAAGGAAATGTTTACAGATAAAACAAAAATAATATAGAAAATTTTTTTCATCATTTTCATAGCTTTCTCCTTTTTTACTGGAATAGAATTCTCTCTTTTTTTATCTTTTTTTCAAATATATCACTAAAAAATTTTTCTGTGATTTTTTCCATGATATCAAAAAATCCAAATAAAGGACTTTGGGTTTTTTCAGAGAATCCCTTTTCTTCTTTAAAATTATTTCTGTATATAATTTCTCCAGTTTTTGGGTTTATAATGTATAAATCTAAATTTAGAATAAGAAATTTCATCGGAACTAACCTTTTTTCCTGGGAAGTAGGAGAGATATACGGAGAAACATCTTGAATAATATTCCTGTTTTCCAACTTTAAAGAAGCAGAGCCAGTTATTATTAGAATATCCTCTTTATCCTGGACATACTTTCTCCAGAAATTATCATTTTCAAACAGGTTTTTCTCCTTCTCCCAATCGATTTTATTTCCTTTTTTTGAGTCTATTGAAAACCTGCTTTTTATTTCATTTTGCATATAGCTTGTAATCTCTTCACTTAAATTATGATTTTCAATCGTCTCGTTTACACGAAAATCACCAAACCACAAATGATTAAATTTTGGAATGTCATATTTGGGTTTTGAGGGAATTTCTATTTCAATTTTTGCGGTCTCAACGCATGAAATTGAAGCTAATATTAACAGTAGAGGAAAAAGCTTATCTATTTTTTTCATTTTTCTGTTTTTTATAGTATAATAAAAAACTATCATAATTTTTTTTTACATAAGGATTGTTTTTTGAAATTTTTAAAGCTTTTTCGTAGGTTTCTTTTGCAAATTCCAGCTTTCCCAGTCTTTCGTAAGCAACGGCCAAGTTATTCATAGCTTTAAAATTGTTAGGGTCTTCTTCTAAAGCCATTCGCCATCTGAACTCAGCTTCTTTCCATAGATTAGTGAGAGCTGCCTTTGTTCCAAATTTTACGTTTTCACCAATTCTATTGTTTGCATAAACGCAACCGAAGATAGGAATAGTAATCAACACAATAAATATTTTTTTTATCACTCCATTTTTAAAATAAATAAAAAAAAATATTATGTCAAGCAAATGGGATTTTGCCTTTATTGACTAAAATATATACTCATAATATACTTAATTTTTTACTCCTAAGGAGGAATTATAAATGAACGACATCATAGAAAAGGGGAAGAGATTTTTAACTCCTGCTTTAACCTGGGATTACGATATCTGTGTAACTAAAGGAGAGGGAGTTTTTGTGTGGGATTCTGAAGATAGAAAATATCTTGATTTTACTTCTGGAACTGCAGTGCTTAACATTGGACACAGGCCACCTAAAGTAGTTGAAGCTGCTAAAAGACAGATAGATAATCTTATCCATTCTGGCGGGAATTATTACTATAAGCCCATCATTAAACTTGCGGAAGAATTGGGAAAAATAACTCCTGGTAAAATTGATACATTTTTTTTCAGCAACGCAGGAACAGAGGTTATAGAGGGAGCAGTTAAGTTGGCAAGATATGTTACAAAAAGGCATGGAATCATAGTTTTTCAGGGAGCTTTTCATGGAAGGACAATGGGAGCAGTAAGCTTTACAACTTCTAACATTAAATATAGAAGACATTATTTTCCAATGCTCCCCTCTGTTTTTGTAGTGCCCTATCCTTATTGCTTTAGGTCTCCTTTTTCCGATGAAGAAGGATGCATAAGATATTCTATAAATTCGATTGAAGAATTATTCTTTCATCAAATCCCACCTGATGAAGTCGCCGCCATTCTTATCGAGCCAATTCAAGGAGAAGGTGGATACATAATCCCACCTAAAAAATTTATGAAAGAATTAAGAGAATTAACATCAAAGCATGGAATAATGTTAATCTTTGATGAGATCCAGACAGGTGTTGGTAGAACTGGCAAGTGGTTTGCTTCCGAACATTTTGAAGTAGTTCCCGATATAATAACCATTGCTAAGGCAATAGCATCAGGATTTCCTCTCTCAGTGTTGGGAGCACCAAGAGACATTATGGATAA
The DNA here is from genome assembly GCA_040756905.1 of Acidobacteriota bacterium. Taxonomy (NCBI): domain Bacteria; kingdom Pseudomonadati; phylum Acidobacteriota; species Acidobacteriota bacterium. The sequence continues at coordinate 26,148 of JBFLYD010000031.1, read as the reverse complement.
ATGGCCTCCTGGAGCTCATGGAACAACGTTTGGAGGAAACCCAGTTTCATGTGCTGCAGCTTTAGCTACGATTGAAACCATTCAAGAGGAAAATTTGCTTGATCATGCTATTGCAATGGGAGATATAGCAAAGCAGAGGTTTTACGACTTGCAACAAAAGTATGATGTAATAGGAGATATAAGAGGATTGGGTTTGATGATTGGGATAGAATTTGTTATGGATGGGAAAAGACCAAATCCAGAAGTATTAACAAAATTGCTCCAGAAATGCATGGAAAGAGGTTTATTGATGATAAGATGTGGGACTTTTGGAAATGTTCTTAGATTCATACCACCTATAATTGTTAAAAGAGAGGAACTCGATTACGCTCTGGATATTATCGAAGAGTCTATATCGAAGGCGATGTAAAATGAAAAAAGTTCTGATAATGGGCGCTGCTGGAAGAGATTTCCATAATTTTAATGTTTATTTCAGAGATAATCCAGAATACAGAGTTGTAGCATTCACCGCAACTCAAATCCCTGATATAGAGGGAAGAAAATATCCCCCCGAACTAGCTGGAAAGATGTATCCGGACGGAATTCCAATTTACTCTGAGTCACACTTAGTTTCTCTCATTCGAGAATATGATATAGATCAAGTTTATTTTTCTTACAGCGATGTCTCTCATGAGTATGTAATGCATAAAGCATCTGAAGTTTTGGCAGCAGGATCAAATTTTTGTTTTCTTGGGCCAAAGTTTACATCTCTTCAAAGTAAAGTCCCTGTAATTTCAGTATGTGCGGTTAGAACTGGATGTGGTAAAAGCCAGACATCGAGAAGAATCAGCAAGATTCTCAGGGATAAAGGAAGAAACCTTGTAGTAATGAGACATCCTATGCCTTATGGTAATTTGTCTGACCAGGAATTTCAGAGATATTCCAGTTTTGAGGATCTTGACAGGTATAAATGTACAATTGAAGAAAGGGAGGAATATGAGCCTCATTTGAGAAATGGAGCAGTTGTGTTTGCTGGTGTGGACTATCAAAAAATATTAAGAGAAGCGGAAAAAGAAGCAGAGATTATTCTCTGGGAGGGGGGTAACAATGACTTTCCATTTTTGAAAAGTGATTTAGAAATTGTTGTATGCGATCCTCACAGAGTTGGACATGAATTAAAATACCATCCGGGAGAAACAAATTTTAGAAGAGCAGATGTCATAATTATAAATAAAGTTGATACAGCTCTGAACGAGAATGTAATGCTTCTAAGAGAAAATATTAGAAAAATAAACCCTGAAGCTATAATAGTTGAAGCTGCCTCTCCTATTTTTGTTGAGGGAAATGGAGAAATAAAAAATAAAAGAGTCATTGTAGTAGAAGATGGTCCCACATTAACTCACGGAGAGATGGGGTATGGAGCTGGCATAGTGGCTTCTATGAAATATGGAGCTAAAGAGATAGTGGACCCCAGACCATTTGCAACAGGTTCGATAAAAGATGTTTTTATAAATTATCCCCATATAACTAATCTGATTCCAGCAATGGGATATGGAGAAAAACAGATTTCTGAACTGGAAGAAACAATAAATAACGCCGAGGCAGATTTAGTAATAATAGCCACTCCTATAGATCTAAGGAAAGTTATTAAAATAAATAAGCCGAGTATGAGAGTTTATTATGAGCTTCAGGAAATAGGATACCCGACTCTTGAAGAAATCCTTAAAGATTTTTGATGAAGATTAAACAAAAAATTGCCTTAATTGCTTTTGGAGGAAATGCTATATTACCATCTCACCAGAGAGGATTACAGATTGAGCAGATGAGAAATTCGACTAAAGCAGCAAAGCTTATGATTGAAATAGTAAAGAAAGGATATGAACTTATTATAGTTCATGGGAATGGACCTCAGGTCGGGAATATTCTAATCCAGATGGAAGAAGCATCAAATAAAATCCCACCTTTTACTCTGGATCTCTGTGGTGCAATGACAGAAGGGAGCATGGGATATATGCTGGAGAAGGCTTTGATAAACGAGCTGAGAAGACAATCTATAGATAAGGAAGTGGTAACAGTGCTCACCCAGGTTGTAGTAGATAGAGATGATGAAGCTTTTAAGAATCCTACGAAACCAATAGGCCCTTTCTATACTCACTATAGAGCGCAGATTCTGGCGAGGGAAAAAAGGTGGATTATGGTAGAAGATTCAGGGAGAGGCTGGAGAAAAGTAGTTCCTTCACCAATGCCAATAGATGTAATACCCCATAGAATAATAAGAGGTCTTATTTTAGAGGGAAGAATTGTTATTTCTGCCGGCGGAGGAGGAATACCGGTTTTCATAAACAAAAGGGGAATGCTTGAAGGAGTGGAGGCTGTGATTGACAAAGATTATGCGGCATCTCTTCTTGCGAGAGAAGTAGGAGTTCATTTATTTATTATTTTAACTTCAATCGATCAAGTTTTTCTCGATTATGGGAAGGAGACCCAGAGAGAAATTGATATAATGAGGGTCTCCGAAGCCAAGAAGTATCTTGAAGAAGGGCAATTTCCAGAGGGCTCGATGGGCCCAAAAATAAGGGCTGCGATTCAATTTATAGAAGGTGGAGGTAAGGAAGTTTTGATTACATCTGCAAATAAACTTCGAGCCTCCTTAATCAACAGAGCAGGAACGAGAATTATTCAATGAAGGTGATAAAAAGATGAAAGATAAGGATCTGATTTCTATTGGGGATTTATCGGAAGAAGATATAGAGAAAATATTTATGATTAGTGAAGATGTAAAAAAGAATCCTGGAAAATATCGAGATGCATTAAAAGATAAGATTCTTGCCATGATATTTGAGAAACCTTCTCTCAGAACAAGATTCACGTTTGATACGGGTATATTTCAGATGGGGGGGCATGGAATTTATTTAGGTCCAGATGAGATTCAGTTAAAAAGGAGGGAATCGATCTACGATGTGGCAAAAAACTTGGAGAGATGGGCAGATCTGATAATGATTAGAACCTTCGACCATCAAAATGTTGTAGATCTTGCAAAATTTGCTGATGTCCCGGTTATTAATGGATTGAGTGATTTATTGCATCCATGTCAAGCTTTGACAGACTATTTTACTATTAAAGAAAAAATGAAAACTTTTGATGATATTAAATTAGCTTATATTGGTGATGGTAATAACGTGTGTCATTCATTGCTTTTAGGAGCTGTTAAAATTGGAGTTAACATGTCAATTGCTACTCCAAAAGGTTATGAACCCAAAAAAGAAATAGTTCAAATTTCAAGCAAAGAAACAAAAAAGAAAAATTTAAAGATTGAAATTACAAATGATCCGATGAATGCAATAGAGAATGCAGATATAGTTTACACGGATACCTGGATTTCAATGGGCCAGGAAAAAGAAAAGGAAACAAGACAAAGAATTTTTCGTCCTTATCAAGTAAATTCTGGTCTATTTAAAAGGGCAAAAAAATCTGCCTATTTTATGCATTGCCTTCCAGCCCACAGAGGAGAGGAAGTAACCGATGAGGTTATAGATTCGAAAAATTCAATTGTGTTTGATCAGGCTGAAAACAGGTTGCATGTTCAGAAAGCAATAATGTATTTATTATTGAGAGGTTAGTTTTAAAGGATGAGTGCAATTCAAGATGAGTTACAACTAAAAGATGAAGATCTCCATTGGGTAGAATCTCTTATAAAACAAAATGGAGCACCTCTTCCTTTAGAAGAGGCCGTATCTCAATTGGCTTATAGAAAGATGTCCCTAATAAGAGGGAAAAGAGTTAAGATCTTCAATCCAGAGATTGATTATGAAATTGGTGATTTCATTTATAAATATTATGATGAAAAATTAAAGGTTGGAAAAGAAAAGGTTGAACATTTTCAGGGCGGCGTTATTTTACAAGTTATTGGAAAATTTTATAGTTCCGAATATAAATGCCAGTTGATAGAAGTATGGTATGATGGAGGAGGGTTGTTTAAACAGCATTTTGACTACATGAGAAAAACCAATGCCCAGATTTTAATCCCCTGTGGATTTTCAGGAAGGTCTGAACCTGTTGAATATTTGAAAGAAGAAGATGACCCAAGAGTCCAGGAGCCCTCTCTGGACAAAAAATATTTAATTAGACTAAAGAAGGAGCTGGAAAACAAAATCAAAAAATCAGAGGTTTTCATCTCCTGCGGGAATAATCTGTATTTAGAAGAGCTCATAGAAGGAATTCCTGATAATGTCATCGATAAAATAGAAAACTATTTAAACAAGAAAGGTGAGTCAGAAAATACAGACATTTTAGTTGAAAAGATATTAAAAATTAATCCAAATGATAAAAAATTCACTTCCTATTGTATCTCTTTGTACAAATTTCTTGAATCAAAAGGAAAAAATAGAATTGTTAGAGTTTCTTCAGAAGGATGGGGAAAATGGAACACTTTAGATTATTTTAATCGATTAAAACAAGACATACCTTTAGCAGTAAAAGAATTTGACAAAATAATACTGAAAATACCAAAGATAGAGGCTCTAAATGAAAAAAAGAGGTTTTACACCGCATTAAAATCTAAAGAAAATGCTTCCCATTTTAGATTTTATCTGACCTGGAGAGAAATTATTTCGGGAGGACTTGGTATACCTAAGGATTTATCCTTTATTTTTGAAAATGAAAGGGAATTGATTTTTTTAGATAAAGATAAGAATAAAAGTTATAAAGTTTTTTATTATCCAGAGGATAATTTTATTTTAGGGCTTTCTCAAGCTTACGAAGAGCATTCACCATTTCAGGGAGCATTGCTATTTTTAGAAAAAGAGGCAAAAAATAAATTTTCTTTTTCATTTCGAAAATCAAAAAAGATTTTAACATCAAAAAAAGTTTATTATGATGCTCAAACTCAGAGTTTTAAAGTCTCCAGTGAAATAATAGAGAGTCATGCAGAAGTAAATAAATTAATTTTTTTAGAAGATGAATTAGAGCATTTAGAGGAATGTTATAAAGAAGTTGATAAGATGGATAACCTGTTAGATTTAATGTATTTTTTGTTTAAAAAGTTTGGTATAGAAAGCGAAAATTATAAATTACACATTTTAAAGTGTTATCATATCTGTGATTTGTTAAGGAAAACATCTAAAGAAAAAATAAATTTGGTTTTATTCGGAAATCCAGAATTTTTCCCCTCAGAGGAAGAAAAAGGTTATTTTTACCTGGATTTATCAAAGTTGGAAAAGCCAGAAGAGGAGGAAAAAATATTTACAATGAGAGAGGGGAAAGAACCGGAAACATATGCAGAACTCGAAGAGAAGAAGGAAGATGAGGGGAAAAAAGGTGCTTATTTGAAAGAACTTGAAGAGTTAAAAAAAATAGAAGAGAAGAGGAAAGCCAGAAAGTTTGATAGAGATTTTAGAGGGAGGAAAGGGATGAGGAGAATTATTGAAGAAAAAATAGAACTTGAAGAAAAGGAAAAGGAATTGGATTATTATGTAAAAACACAAGAGGAGATTTCCCAATCTAAAGAAATTAAAAAAGGAATGGATCAGGAAGTGGTAAAACCTGCTAAAGACTATACAAAGATAAGCATTTTAGGCAATAAACTCGATAAAATATTATCAAAAAAAGAAAAATAGCGGATTTATTTTATTAGTATTTCTCTTTTATTGCCAATTCGTTTTGTGATTCCAGCCATATCGAGAAATTCAAGAAAAGGTATCAGATATTTTCTTGAAAGCCCGGTTATTTTTTTAAAGTCTGCAATGGTTAATATTTTTTTATCTTCTAATTTTATTTTTTTCAGTATCTCTTCAACCCATTGTAAACTTAAAAAGTACTCTTTTTTTATATTAAAAATCTTTTTTTCTTCTATAAGGAAATAAATTAATTTGAAAATTGTTTTTCTGGGAAGGTTAAACTTTTCTTCCAAATTATTTAAATCGGATATTTTGCCTTCCTGGATGTATTTTTCTAATTTCTCTATTAATTTTTTTTCATGTTCCAAAAGAGGAATTTCTGAAATTTTTGAATGGACAAAATCTTTTGAAAGAAATATTCTTTTTTCTTTCTCCAGTTTCTTTAATGCAAGGTCTAAAATAATATCATTTATACTTGGACTTATTTTTTTTCTCAGTACATCCCTTGCAATTTTAAAATCATGGAAATCTTTTTTTGTGAGCTTCGTTACTTTTTCGAATATCTTTTCTTTTATAAAATCTATGCCTTCATTTTTTAATATGAAAAAAGGGGAAAAAGAAATTATTTTGATTACACCCTTTCGTTCTAAATTCGTCAATAATTTTTCCAATTCTTTTTCATTTATTCTTAAAAAAGACCTGATTTCATTTTGAGATACACCATGAATTTTTTTATATTCACATAAGCAAGAGATTAAAGTTTCTTCATCAGCGTTTAAAATGCTTCTCAGAAAATTTATGTATTTCTTTTTCAGGCTGCCTTTTATGAAATTTGAATTTACATTTAATACTTTTATTCTTAATACATTATTATTCAAAAAAATATTGATCTCATCCCCCCACTTAACATTGATTTTCTTATTGACTTTTATCCGAATCAGAATTGGGTTTGCTTTATCGATTATTCTTATATTTGCATGTCTTTTAAATTTAATTTCAGAAATTTCTAATTGGATGGGTATATTTTTTTTGAAAAAAAATTCAATTTTGTCAAAATCATTTAAAATAACAGAGTCAAAAATCATGGGTTTCTTATTTAGAACTACTTTGTTAGAAGTTTTTGTGTAATTTTTTTCCCCAATTCCACAGCAGGTTGATCAAAAGGGTTAACTTCCAGTATTTCGGCAGCATAAATTGTCTGTAATTCGAAGAGAATAAAAAGCTGACCTAAATAAAAAGGTGTAACACAAGGAATTCTTATCGAAAAAGATGGAACAAGGTTTTCCTTTAAGGAAATTTCTGTGCCTATTTTTTCGTTTTTGATTATTTCTGACAAAAACTTATTTTGTAAATAGTCTATCTCAGAATATTCTTCCGTAAAGGTATCTGGTAACCTGAAATCAGTTTTGAATTTTTCAATTTCTAAAAAAGTGAATATTTTATCCTTAGGTCCTTCGATAAACAATTGAAGAAGCGAATGCTGATCTTGCGGCCCCTTTGCTTTTAATGGGGTCTGTCCCCAGTTAATTATATCTCCCTTGGTATTTTTCTCCTTCCCGAGGCTTTCCGCCCATAATTGTGAGTACCAATCAGCTAAATAAAACAGCGAATTTGAATAGGGCATTATCACATGGATAAATTTATTTTTTTCATAAAATAGAATTAAGATTATTGCCGAAAGAAGCGAAAGGTTTTCATTCATATTTTCAGAAATAAGGGAGGGAAATATATATCTTGCGCCATTTATAATTTCATAGGGGTTAATTCCTATGAAAGAAGCAGGCAAAAGACTAGCAGATGAAAGAACTGAAAATCTTCCAGGAATCCATTTAGGAATTTCAAAAAGAGAAATTTTTTCTTTTTTTGCTATTTTTAAAAGAACCCCGTCTGAGGGACAGGAGGTTATTGAAATATTTTTACTATAGCTTTTGCCTGGAAACTTTTTAATAATTTTCTCCATTAAAACCAGAAAGTTAGAAATTGTCTCTAAAGTTTTTCCTGATTTTGACACAAAATTGAAGAATGTATTTTTGATATCTATTGTATCTAAAAGAGAATTTAAATAATCTGGATCTGGATTATCAAGAATAAAGAATCGAGGATAGCGGTTTCTTTCTTTTTTGGAAAGAAGGTTGTAGAAAGCAGGTTTTAAGGCATGAAAGATTGTTTCCGTTCCTAAAGAAGAACCTCCAATTCCCACTAAAACAAAGTCGTTGTATTTTTTTGCTTTTCTCTGAGAAAAATCCCAGATTTTTTTTGCCTCATTCTCCAGGAAAGAGAAATCTAAAAACTTAATTTCTTCTATATTTTTTATAAGGTTTTTTATTTTTTTTCTATGAACATTATATTTTTCTTTTATTTCATTAATGGATAAGCCTGAATTTCCTATGTGGTTTGTAAGGCAGAATTTTATGTCTATGTTTATTTTTTCTTCCATTTTTAATTCAAAGATAAAAGAATTTCCATTTTTTTAAGATCTACGGAAGATAATGTTAAATCCAGCTTCTGCCCCACTTTGAAAGTTCTACCACTCCTCTTTCCTTTTATAGTAAGTTTGCTTTTTGAAATTATGTAATAGTCTCTATCAATATCAGAATAGGGTATTTTACCCTCAATAAAATTTTCATCAAGTATAACCTCAATTCCCCTTGAATTAAACTTGGAAATAGTTCCAGAAAATCTTTCCCCGAGTTTAGATTTTAAATATCTTAAGATTCTCCACTTAGTAAGAAAATTTTCTGCATCATCCCCATTTCTTTCGTTAAAAGAAGACAGGTTGGAAATAGATTTTAATTCCTCAGGCGTGTATTCCTGTTGTTCTGAAATTAAGAAATTTTTTAAAACCCTGTGCATTATTAAATCCGGATATCTTCTTATGGGAGAGGTGAAATGCGTGTAATATTGTTTTGCAAGTCCATAGTGCCCGTAATTTTCATGGGAATATTTTGCAAGCTTTAAAGACTTCAAAATCATCAATTGTAAAAACAAGCTGTTCTCACATTCAGTAACTTTTTTAAGGGCTTTCTGGAACTCATAACTTTGTTTTCCGTTTTTTATGATAGGAATTCCAAAATGCTTTAGATAATTATTCAAATTTTCTAATTTTTTAGCATCTGGTTCCTCATGGATTCTATATATCATCGGGACTTGCATTTTTGAAAGATGAGTTGCAACTGTTGCATTTGCAGTAAGCATAAATTCTTCAATTATTCTTTCACTGCTCAACCTATAATTTATGTCAATTTTAAATATTTTTCCAGCATTGTCTAAGTAAAAGCCCGGCTCAGGAAGGTCAAAATCAAGACTCCCATCTTCCTTTCTCCTGTTCCATAATTTTTCAGCCAATTCATGCATCCATATGATTGTTTTATAAATTTTTGAATATTTTTTTATGAGATTTTTATCACCCTGCAAAATTTTTTCAACATTTTTATAGGTCATTCGGAATTTACTTTTTATAATTGATTGGAAAAACTTCGTTTTCAGGAGTTTGCCTTCTTCATTAAATTCTAAAAAAATGGATAGAGCTAATTTATCTTCATTTGGATTTAAGCTACAGACATTTTCGGATAGTTTTGGTGGTAACATGGGTATCACCTTTTCCGGGAAATAGACGCTCACGCCTCGCTCTAAAGCTTCTTTGTCTAAAAAAGTTCCTTTTTTTACATAATGAGAAACATCAGCAATATGAACGCCCAGGAGATAATTTCCATCCTTAAGTTTTTCCAAAGAGACTGCATCATCAAAATCCTTGGCATCATCCCCATCAATTGTAAATATAATTTTTTCCCTCAGGTCAACCCTTTGTCTCTTGTCTTCATCGCTTATTTCACAATTAATGCCATCGAGCTCTTTAAGAGCAGATTCACTGAGCTCTTTATGTAAATTAAATTCATTTACAACAACTTCAACATCTTTTTGCTTTTCTTCAATGTTTATAATTCTTTTAATTTTAGCTGATTCATTTGAAATGATTTCAGCTTCAACTAACGAGGAATTATCTTTTATGGATTTATTAACAAGTTTGAGAGGGGGGAATTTTTTATCGATGGGAAAAAGATAGAAAGAATCAGCCATTTTTTCTACATACCCATGGATTGAAGTTTTCTTCCTTTTAATTGTCTTGATGACTTTTCCTTCAAAACTACCATTTTTTCCTTTAGTAACAGATATTTCCACCAGGTCTCCATGGATAGCATTTCCTGTATGTTTTCTGGGAATAAAAACTTCTTCTTTTGAGTCTTCAATTGATACAAAGCCATATCCATGGTTTGTACTCAGGAAAATCCCCTTTTGAGTTTTCTGTTTTCCAGTTAATCTAATGTTTTTTCTTGAAACAGAGACTACCTTATTTTTTATCATCTCCCTTAAGGTTTTTCGTAATAAGACGCGTTTTCTTTTGTATGAAAGTTCCTTAAATTTTCTATTTTTTTCAATTTTTTTTATCAGTTTTGAAAAAGATAAATCCTCATTTTTTAGGTAATTTATAATGTCTTGATACATTTATGTATGAAGGGTTAACTTAACTTTTGAGCTATTTCATTGAGGGCTAATTGAAACATTTCAATCCCGCTTAATGGGATTATTATTGAAGATTTTCCTCCTGAAAATTCTATTATTTTTAAAAATTTTCCCCGATGATTTTCTTTTAGATTAAAGATAAATTTCTTATTTTCAATCCTTATAGACTTGTAATATAAATTTTCTTCATTATTCATTGTTATCTCTCCATCGATGTTTGCTAATCATTTTTTGTAAAAGATATTATAAAAATTCTTCCCTGTCAATACGTACTCTTAAAAAAGCAAAAAATTCTACAGGAAATAATTTTATCTCTAATTATAATATTTGATATAATTAATTCTTATAAATGATTGACTTTTGTATGGTTATAAAATAGATAAATAGGAGGCTAAAACACATGAAAAACATCGGCAAATCTTTGTTACTTTTTCTACTTGTCTCTTCGACATTTTTTTTAGGTTTCTGGATGGGAAGAGAAAAGGAAAAAAAGAAAATCCCGAATTTTCAAGAAGACTATGAATATTAAAATAATTTAACATCTGGAGGACAAAATGAATGATTTTGAAAAATTAAAAAAAAGAATTGATTCATTCAAAGAATTGATGATTGATATGCAAATAAAATTAACAGCTATTCCTGCTCTTTCTCCATCAAATGGAGGAGAAGGAGAGTATAGGAAGGCAGAATTTTTAAAAAATTTCCTGAAAGAAATAGGGTTTGATGAAATTAAAGAAATAAATGCTCCTGATCCTGAGGCTTATGGAGGGATAAGGCCAAACCTCGTTGCTTTGTATAGGGGAAAAAGCAGCAAAAAAACCATATGGATTATGACGCACATGGATATCGTTCCTCCTGGAGAGCTTTCTTTATGGACACAGAATCCTTATAAAGCATGGATAGAGAATGGTAAGATATTTGGGAGGGGAGTGGAGGATAATCAACAAGAAATGATAGCTTCCCTTTTTGCAATAAAAGCTCTTAAGGAAGAAAAAATTACTCCAAATTGTAATGTGGGAGCAGTTTTGGTTTCCGATGAAGAAACCGGTAGCGAGAAGGGAATCATATATGTGCTTAAAACTTCTCCCGATATATTCAAAAGAGATGATCTGATAATAGTTCCTGATGCTGGAAACCCAGATGGAACAATGATTGAAGTGGCTGAAAAAAGTATTTTATGGTTGAAATTCAAAGTAATTGGAAAACAAACTCATGGTAGCAGACCCCATACTGGAATAAACAGTTTTAAAGCAGGAGCCAACCTGATCGTTAAATTGGATAATTTGTACGGAGAATTCGGACTCAATAATCCAATTTTTGATCCACCTGTATCAACATTTGAGCCCACAAAGAAAGAGCCCAATGTTCCTAACGTAAACACCATTCCTGGTGAAGATGCATTTTATTTTGATTGTAGAATTCTACCTGAGTTCAGCCTTGAGGATGTTGAAAAGAAAGTCCAGGAATATTGTGAGGAAATCGAGAAAAAGTTTGGAGTAAAGATAAGCTTTTCCAGCGTCCATAGATTGCCATCTGCTCCACCAACTCCTTTAGATGCTCCTGTGGTTCAGGCCCTAAAAAAAGCTATAAAAGATGTGTATGGAAAGGATGCATTTCCTGTAGGTATAGGAGGTGGAACTGTTGCTGCCTATTTTAGAAAAGCAGGGCATTATGTTGCTGTATGGTCAAAGATGGAAGAGATGGCCCATCAGCCGAATGAATATTGTATTTTAGATAATATGGTCGGAGATTCAAAGGTCTATGCCCACCTTTTTCTTCAGGAGTAAATTTGATGGAATACATATTTGTAATTACTACTGTTCCTGATAGAGAGCTGGGAGAGAGGTTAAGTAAAGCAATAGTGGAAAGTAAATTAGCTGCTTGTGTAACAATTTCCTCATCATGCAAGTCTTTTTACTGGTGGGAGAAAAATATCACTGAAGATGAAGAATTCATTCTTTTCATTAAAACAAAGAATTCATTGTATGAAAAGCTCGAAAACAAAATAAAACAACTTCACACTTACAGTATCCCGGAAATAATTTCTTTTAAAATAGAAAAAGGGAATAAAGATTATTTAAAATGGATTGATGAGGTGATTTAGTTTTTTAATTTTTCCATCGATTCATTACAGATTTTTATAGTATTTATATGGATTTCAACAGTATCTTCAACTTTGAAAGCATATCCACCTCCCAGAACTACAGCAACAGGAATATTCAATTTTAAAGCCTCTCCTATTACAAGCCTGTCTCTTTCCATGAGCCCTTCCTTTGTGAGTTCCAATCCGCCCAGCTGATCTTCTTTGTAAGGATCTGCACCTGCAACATAGATTATTATTTCTGGCATTAATTCTTTATAAAGTTTTGGAAAATAATTTCTGAGTATGTTTAAATATTTTTCATCACCTTCCCCTGAATATAGTTCAACATCGATGTCGCTTTTTTCTTTGATGGCTGGGTAGTTGTCACCCTGATGGATTGAAAAAGTGAAAATGTCTACGTCTTTTTTAAAAATGGCTGCAGTTCCATTTCCCTGATGAACATCGCAATCAACAACCATTCCTTTTTTGATTAACCCTTCTTTTTTTAATTTAAGAAGAGCAATTGCAATGTCATTTAAAGCACAAAAACCTTCACCGTGGTCAGCAAAAGCATGGTGGAATCCTCCTCCTATATGAAAACCAACTCTATTTTTTAAAGCTAATTTTGATGTTAAAATCGTGCCTCCAGATGTATATAAGAACCAATCGGATAGAGATTTATCATATGGAAGTTCTAATCTTATGATATCATTTACAGTTAACAGTCCATTTTTTAATTTATTCAGCCATTCTGAAGTATGAGCTAAAAGAATATCTTCATCAAAAGGCAGATCTGGCTCAATAAAATTATCGATTTTTACTAAATCTTCTTTGATAAGCCTCTCTTTTATCATTTTAAATTTTTGAACAGGAAAAACATGGGAGCCGATGTCTGCCCAATATTTTTCTGAATAAACAAGTGGAAACATCAATTTATTTTTATACTTATAAAAGTTTTCCATCTTTTGGTCTCTTAATATTTTAATTCTTTTAAAGAATGTGTCAAGGAGGTGTGGTATAATCTTTAACTGTGAGTGAAATTACTATTCTGACTCGAATAACTGGGCTTTTTGGCATTAGATTCCCGATAATTAAAGGGGGATGAGATAGAAGCAGGTCAGGCAGCTGGGATGATAGACAGCATTCTCTCTGTTTCGGAGGTTATAGAAAAAATCGTCAACGAATATTTTAAGGTTAAGGCCAATCTTCCTTAAATCTCAAGCAAACAATGCAATAGTGCCTCCAGTATGCCAGAAGAGGATGTTTTCGTTTGATTTAAATTTTCCTTTTCTTATCAAGTCTATTACAGCAGCCATTGCCTTGCTCGTGTATACCGGGTCAAGAAATATTCCTTCTTTTTTTGCAAGAAGCGAAAGAGCTTCGTTTGATTCAGGTGTCGGAATTTCGTACCCCTCTCCTATGTATTCCTCAAGAATTGTAATATCTTCAGAGGAAATTTTTTGTTTCATGTTGAGCTCTTCAAAAAGTGGATTTGCCACATCTATTATATATCTTTTGATTTCATCTGCAGGGTCATCCGGGCTAACTCCAATCAGTTTTATGTTATTTAGCTTATAAAGACATTTTCCAACTTCCATTCCTGCATGGGTCCCTCCAGAGGAGGAGGAAAAAAATATATAGTCTATTTTTAAATCCATTTTTCTTAATTGGTGAGCCAACTCTCCCATTGCTTTTACATATCCCAATGATCCAACAGGAATCGATCCCCCGAGGGGAATTTGATATACATTTTTACCTCTGCTCTGGAGTTCTTCTGCAATTTCTTTCATTTTTACTGGTCTTTCAGGCCTTGTATCTACATAATGAATTTCAGCTCCCAGCATATTATTTAATAATGCATTTGCAGTTGGTTTTTCCTGGGGCTTTCCATTTAATACCAAAATACATTTCAACCCGAGTTTAGCACAGAACATAGCAGTGGCTCTTGCATGATTTGATTGCAAAGGACCTATGGTAATTACAGTATCAGCTTTTTTCTTTAAGACATCGTACATTAAGTATTCTAACTTTCTTACTTTATTTCCACTTATCGTCATCCCAGTATAATCATCCCTTTTTATGAACAATTTTACTGGAGATTTAAGCTCTTCTCTTAAGTTTTTTAATTCTTCAATTGGGGTGGGATAAAAGCCAAATTTAAGATGGGGTATATTCTCAAATTTTTTAATCGACGAAGATTTTGGGGGAAAGAAGAAAGAAATATTGTTATTTATCATTAAAGGACTGGAATAAGTGGCTGTTATCCCTCCGGCGACTAATTTAAAAAAAGACCTCCTTGTTATTTTCATTTTATATTCTCTCACTACTCTTTTGAACTCTCTAAGAATGAAATAAGTTTTTTTGCCCTGGCAGGATGTCTTATTTTTCTAAGAGCCTTTGCTTCAATCTGTCTTATTCTTTCTCTCGTAACTTTAAATATTTGACCAACTTCTTCTAAGGTGTGCTCGTTTCCATCTCCCAATCCAAACCTCATTTTTAAAACCGTTGCCTCTCTTGGAGTTAGAGTTTTTAAAACATGCTCTATTTGCTCTTTTAAGCTCATCTGGATTACTGCCTCTGGAGGAGAAGGAATGGCCTGATCTTCTATAAAATCACTTAAATGACTGTCCTCCTCCTCTCCAATTGGAGTCTCTAAAGATATGGGCTCCTGGGCAATTTTTAAAATTTTTCTTACCTTGCTAACGGGCAGATCCATTTTTTTTGCAATTTCTTCACAGGAGGGTTCCCTTCCTAATTCCTGAACAAGGTTCCTTGAAACTCTCACAAGTTTATTTATTGTCTCTATCATATGGACTGGTATTCTAATAGTTCTTGCTTGGTCAGCGATAGCTCTTGTTATTGCCTGTCTGATCCACCAGGTTGCATAGGTTGAGAATTTGTACCCTCTTTTGTATTCAAATTTTTCCACTGCTTTCATCAATCCGAAGTTTCCTTCCTGAATTAAATCAAGAAATTGGAGTCCTCTATTTGTGTATTTTTTTGCTATTGATACCACAAGTCTTAAGTTGGATTCGACCAATTGTTTCTTTGACTCATCTACTACATGCTTCCCCCTTTCTATATCTCTTATAACTTTTCGAAGTTCATTGGCTTTCAACCCGATTTCTTTCTCTTTTTTCTTAATCTGGTTTTCTATTTTTTTTATTTCTTTTTTTAATTTATCTTTTTCTGTTCTATTTCTGGTAGCATCTGCTTTTTCAATTAATTTTTGTTTTTTTTCTTCAATCTTTTTAAAATCTCGTTCCACATCTCTTAATTTTTCAATGAATAAATCTTTGTATTCTGGCAGAAAATCAATCTCTTTTATTATATCTGTAATGGTAACAAGAAGTCTTCCAACTGTAAATTTCTTTTTTTTGCCCTTTAAAGCCTGGATTCCTTTCCATAGGTGTTTCAACCGTTTAAGTTTAGATCGAATATCATTCTTTATTTGATTCAACTTGTATTCTGTAATTTCTTCTCCATTTAAATCGATTACTTCATCTATTGGTGAGTTTTTTAAAGTAATTTTCTCAAGAAGATTAATGACTTCCTTTAGAATTATCGGGGTCCTTGAGAGAGCTTTTATTACTGACTTTTCTCCCTTTTCAATTTTTTTTGCGATTTCTACTTCTCCCTCCCTTGTTAATAAAGGAACTCCACCCATTTCCTTAAGATAAAGCCTTACAGGATCACTTACTTTTTCCAATGCTTCAGGTTCTCCAGTTTTTTTAAATTCTTTTGGATGTTCTTCCTGGATTTCTTCGGTTGATTCCTGCTCTAATTCTCTGAACTTCTCTTCAGTTTCATAAACCTTGATCCCGTAAGAATCTATCATGCTTATTAAGCTATCTATATCTTCCTGAGAATCGAACTCTGAAGGAAGTATATGGCTCATATCATCATAGAGAAGATAGCCTTTTTCTTTGCCTAATTCTATCAGCTGTTTTATTTCATCTTCATACTTATGTTCCATGTATTAATGATTCACCTCTTTTTTATTTGATAGGTTTATAATTTTTTTAGTTATTTCTTGTTTCAAATTTAATAAGCTAAGCAATGAATTTTTATCTTTTCTCAGCTCGCATTCTTTGATTTTTCGCTGGATTTCTTTTAGATTGTTTTCTAAAATCATTCTTTGGAGAATTAAAAAACATTCATTTATATTTTCAGACTGTTCGATTTTGTCCTCTGAAAGAAGAAGGTTATAAAGAATATCTTTGCTATCTTTGTCCAACAACTCGTTGATTTGAGAAATATCCAAAGTCCGATTTTTCTCAAACACAGAAATTATTGCTTTTAATATTTCTTTACTTTTGAAATTGTCTAAGTTCATTTCAGAAATTTTCTTGATAATCTCGCCTGAATTATCCTTATTCAAAATAGCTGTGGAAATAATTATTTTTTCCGCGTAAGTAATTTCATCCTGCTTTTTTAATACAGAATCTCGATTTCTTTTTTCCTTGAAATACATCATAAGCGTTTCTTCATCTATTGAGGAATAAGAACTAAGCTCTTTAATGTACTCTCCCCTCAATAACCAATCCGGGATTTTTTCTATTATCTCTAAGACTTTCCTTATTATTGAAATTCTTTTTTCGAGAGAATCTGAATTTTTATAATTAAAGGAATGCTTCATCAGAAATTCTATGGATGAAACTGAATTCTCGATGGCTTTTTTAAATTCTCCAGCTCCGTATTTATTTATAAATTTATCTGGGTCTGTGCCTTCCTCTATTAGGATTATTCTTGGGATTAAACCAATTTCAAATATTATCGGAAGGGCCCTTATCGTCGCCTGAACCCCGGCTTCATCCCTATCATAGCATACATAAATCTTATCTGTAAACCTTTTTATCAAGGAAACCTGTTCAGGTGTAAGACTTGTTCCAAGAGATGCAAGGGCATTTTTAAATCCATTACTGTAAATCGATATTAAATCAAAATATCCTTCCACCAATATTACATATTCCTTCTCTTTTATAGCTTTTTTTGCTAAATCCAACCTGAAAAGGTTTCTTCTTTTTGAGTAAAGAGGTGTTTCTGGAGAGTTAAGGTATTTTGGATTTTCTTCAGAGATTGCCCTTCCTCCGAATCCTACTACATTTCCTATTTCATTTTTAATCGGGAATATTATCCTCCCTTTGAACCTATCCATATAATCATTAGACGCAGGAACTATAAGTCCTGATTTTAGAAGGAGATCCATAGGAGTGGACATTTTTTTGAAGATATTTACCAGGAAATAAGGATTCTTTGAAGCGTATCCAATCTGAAATTCTTCTATAGTGTTTTTTGATATACCTCTTTTTTCAAGATATTTAAGGGCTTCTTTTCCTTCAGCTGAGTTGAAAAGGGTATTTTGGAAAAGTTTCAGTGCCTGAGAATTTATTTTTAAGATATCATCTTCTAATTTTTTCAAACCCGAATATCCAGCTTTTTTTTCTAATGGAATATTGTATTTTTTTGCAAGAAATTCTACAGCTTCAGTAAAGCTTAGTTTTTCCTTTTCAACGATAAGAGTAAAAACATCTCCTCCTGCTCCGCATCCAAAGCAATGGTAAAGAGATTTTTCCTGATCTACTGTAAAAGAAGGAGTTTTTTCTGAGTGAAATGGACAAAGACCTACATATCTCCTTCCACTTCTTTTTAGGGTTGTGTAATTAGATGCTATTTCAACTATATCGGATATCGCTTTAATTTTTTCGATTAAATCCATTTAATAGTGAAAATATCATTTATAATATAATATTTATTTTTTTAATTGTCAAGGTACACCTGGCTCCCTATTCCCGCGAGAGAAATTCTCTAAACAAAAGAGAACTCCGTCTGTTGCAATTGAAGCAGAAAAGTAAGAAGCAGAGAGAACCTATCATGGATTTAGAGGATATATACCCATGGTTGCTTATTTGGCTGAAAACGGTTTATCTCTCTATGATGAATTCAGGTAGGGTAATATTTCTCCTTGAATGTTTAGAGTCAAACATTATATTTACTATTGCTGCTGATCAAAGTAAAGCTGCACTTCAAACTATCTTCTTTCGGGTAGATTATTTTTGAAGAAAATCGAAATATTGACAACATGGATATTTGAGATTACACTTTTATGCTCGTAGCTAAAGGGAGAATGAGAATAGAGGGAAAAAAAGAAGATCATCTTAGCTGGGTTAATTAAATTCTTATAATCTTAAAGACAGAAAGGAGGATGTATGGAGAAGGGACTTACTGCTGGAGGATGGATATTCTTAATCTTTGGGTGGGGGATTGCAATCTTCCTATCTATCTATTCATTTTTCAATGTCCTGAGAAAAGGCAAAAAAGTCAAATAGAAAGGAGAGAACAATGGAAAGAGAAAGGTGGGGAACGAGGATTGGATTGATACTGGCCATGGCTGGAAATGCCATAGGACTGGGAAATTTCTTGAGATTTCCTGTAAAGGCAGCAGCCAATGGTGGAGGAGCCTTCATGATCCCCTACTTTACAGCCTTCCTTCTTTTAGGTATTCCCCTTATGTGGGTTGAATGGGGGATTGGCCGTTATGGCGGAAAGCATGGCCATGGAACAGCTCCAGGAATGTTCCATGTTCTATGGAGAAACCCCATCTCCAAATATCTGGGCGTCTTGGGTGTGATTCTTCCTTTTACTATTGTAATCTATTATGTCTTCATTGAATCCTGGACCTTAGGCTTTGCATATTTTTCAGCCACTGGAAAATACTTCGGAAATCAAACCAGAGAACTCATGGGCCAGTTTCTAAGAGGATATCAGGGTATTGAGCAGAATCAATTTTTTACAAGTCTTTTTCCTGCTCTGATATTTTTCATTATCACCTTTGCCATAAATTTCTACTTCCTCTACAGAGGAATTTCCAAAGGTATTGAGGTTTTGGCCAAGATAGGGATGCCCTTATTGTTCATTTTAGCTCTTATCCTTGTTATAAGGGTTCTTACCTTAGGAACCCCCAATCCTGAGCACCCTGACTGGAACATTGCCAATGGAATGGGATTCATCTGGAACCCTGGTTTTTCCAGACTGACAGAGGCCAATATATGGTTAGTGGCAGCAGGTCAGATATTCTTCACCTTAAGTCTTGGTGCGGGGCTCATCCATACCTATGCCAGTTATATCAGAGAGCAGGATGATATTGTGCTTTCAGGATTGGCCACATCCTCCACCAATGAATTTGCAGAGATAGTCTGTGGAGGAACCATTGCCATTCCTGCAGCAGTAGCCTTTTTTGGACTAGCAGAGACCCAGATCATCGCCCAGGGTGGAGCCTTTGATCTTGGATTCCAATCCCTTCCTGTCATATTCCAGAAGATCCCCTTGGGCCAACTCTTTGGTGCTCTCTGGTTCTTTCTCCTTTTCATTGCTGGAATCACCTCCTCAGTGGCTTTGACCCAACCTGCCATAGCCTTTCTCCAGGATGAGCTAAAATGGAAAAGATCCAAGGCTGTGATTGTAGCCATGTCTGTATTATTTGTTTCCACCCTTTGCGTTATCTTCTTTTTCAAATATGGATTCTTAGATGAGCTGGACTTCTGGGCAGGAACCTTTGGTTTAGTGGTATTTTCTGTTACAGAGATCATCATCTTTGCCTGGATCTTTGGAATGGATAAGGCATGGAATGAGATTCACAAAGGAGCAGATATCCGCATTCCCAGATTTTTCTACTTTATAATGAAATATATTACACCCCTCTATCTTCTTATTCTCTTGGGAGCATGGACCTATCAAGAGGCCTATAAAAAATTCTTTATGATTGGTGAGGATCCTTTAAGAAAGTCCTATCTCTGGGGAGCCAGGGGGATGATTGCGATATTTATTATTGTCGTTTCTATCCTCGTCTGGAAGGTATGGAAGAGAAGGGAGAAGGAGACTTAATCCTTATTATTTATATTTGTCTATAATTTCCCTTTAGGTTTTTAATTCCTCGAGTCCTCCAATAGAGATAAGCCGGGATTCCAATTCCTATTAGTAGAAGTCCTTTTATAGAGTTTAGAGGATCGCCAATGATTATATACACAATAAAAAATAGGGCAATTGCAATATAAATAAGAGGGAGGAATGGGTAGAATAATACTTTGTATGGTCTCTGGAGATCTGGTCTTCTATATCTCAGGATTATGAGCCCTCCCACTGTCATGGAATTAAAAAGAAGGGAGGCGAATGCTGTATAAGTAAGAAGGTCGTTGTATGTGCCTGAAATGGAAAGAATGGAAGACCATATCCCCTGATAAATTAATGATACATGAGGAGTTTTATACTCTCTATGGAGGAATGAAGCTTTTTTAAAAAATAATCCATCCCTGGCCATTGCGTAGTATAATCTCGGCCCAGCAAGTATAAGTCCATTCACACATCCAAAAGTAGATATAAGGATAGCAATTGTTATAAACACAAGGCCAGGTTGAGCCAAAATTGATTCTGCTACAGATGCTCCTATTCTGTTCTCAGGAACGATAGCCATTTTATCTATCGGGATGATAAAAAGATATGCCATTGTTGTGAGTGTATATATTAAAGTAACTGCTCCAGTACCAAAGAACATGGAAAGTGGTATATTTTTATGAGGATTCCTGACTTCCTCAGCAACAAAGGTAACAGTATACCAGGCATCATAGGCAAAAAGAGCTTTGCTCATGGCGACTGCTAATGCTGCAAAAAGTCCCATTGAAATTGAACCTGGCAGAACAGGTTTCACCAATGGAATAAAGTTCTGAAAAGAACCTTTTCCTATTAAAAAAGCTGATAAAATTAGGAGTAATATTGCTCCAACTTTTGAGAATGTAAAAACATTCTGAATCAAAGCTCCAGATTTAACTCCAAGAATATTTAAATAAGTTAATATTCCAATACAGATTATTGAGGCTAATTGGGCAGAAGAAAAAATAAAATTCTGACCAAAAAGAGATAAAGTAAAAATAGCTTTTTCTTCACCGATAAAAGGTAAAAATACTCCAAGAAATTTTGAAAAAGCAATTGCAACAGCTGCTATAAATCCGCTCTGTATTACAAGAAAAAGGGTCCATCCATAAAGAAACCCCCATATAGGAGAATATGCCTCTTTTAAAAATACATACTGGCCTCCAGCTCTTGGAAATGATGATGCCAGTTCGCCATAGCTTAAGGCACCAAATACAGTAAGGATACCTCCGATCAACCACAAGAAAATAAGAATTCCTGGTGTTTGTATGTACCCTGCCATTAAAGATGGAGCGATAAATATTCCAGAGCCAATCATTGACCCTATAACAATGTTTGTAGCATCCACCACTCCCAATCCTTTTACAAATTCAACTTGATTGTAATTATTCTCTATTTTCTTCCCCATCCTTTCCTCTCCATGATGATATGTTATTTTATATAACACAAGATTTCTGTTAAGAAAAGATAATTTCCCGTTTCTTTTCTACCAATTGTCTCCTTATTATGTATATCACAAAATTTGACATAGAGCCTTAGATGACTTGACTTTATCTTTTTTTAATGCTAAAAAAATAAATATGAAAAATAAGGTGGCCAAGAAAAATTAAGAATTGAAAGGAGGGAAGAAAATGACAAAACTTTTAAAACAATTAATAATGATTACAATTTTTTCTTTGATGATATTGAATCTTTCTATTTTATTTAACACTAACAGTTCAAAATCAGCTTCTGCTCAAGTTGTTCCTCTGATGCCGTGCGGAGGAGACCCAAATTTACAACCTACAGGACATTGGGAATGTTATTATTATGGTCCGCCTGACCAGCTCACCTGCTGGTGTTATTGTTTTGAAGGAGGAAACGATTGTTGTCCGGATTACGATCCAGCTCTTGAGTGTTAAATTCAAAAGTTAGTAGGCCACCTTATTTTTTTCAAAATATGAAAGTGATAAAAGTTCTAATTTCTTTATTATTTTTATTATTTCTAAATATCAAAGATATAAAAAGCAATAATAAATTATTTAAGAATTTTTTTAAAAAAGTTGAAATTATAAATTTACAACAGAATAGAGAAATTCAATTAAGTTCAATAGTAAAATTGAGAATAGATGAATCTGATAATATTTGGATAATAGATGCTAGAAATAGAAACATAAAAAAATTTGACAAGAAAGGAAATTTAACTGACTCATTCGGTAGAAGAGGAAAAGGTCCTGAAGAATTTGAATTTCCTATAGGAATTTATGTAGATAAGAATTATGTATATGTGTGCGATTTAGGTCTTAGGGTTGTTAAAAAATTTAACCGAAACAATAAAAAACTTATAAGAAGCTTTTATATAGGAAGTTGTAGAGATATAAAGGTAAATTCTAAGAATGAAATTTTTATTGCGGGGTTTCACTATATAAAAGAAAAAGAAGGTTTTTTCATAAGAAAATTCAATCATAATGGAATATTAATAAACTCATTCTTATCCCCTAATGAAAAATTTTATAAACTTAATATGAGACTGGCAGATGCATTTTTTGATTTTGATAAAGAAGAAAATATATTCGCGGCGTTAGCGATAACTTATGAAATTTATAAATTCAATGCTGATGGGAAATTACAAAATGTAATAAAAAATCCTAACAGTAAATATATTTTTCCTCCAGATAAACTTCCTGAGTATTCAAGATTTCCATCAATAATGAGAGAGTGGTATAAAAAATGGAGCTACATAGACAATATTTTAGTACTGAAAAACAAAATATTAATAATCTCTTTTATTCTCTATGATAAAAGAAAATATTCAATCGATATTTTTGACAAAGATGGAAAACTTATTGCACAGAATATTCTGACTTCCCATAGGCTTATGAGTAAGGATACAGAAGATAACTTATATTTTCATTCAAACCAATTTTCAAATAGGGATGAGAGAAAATATGAAATTGGAAAATATAAAATTTTGTTAAAAAAATAAAAGAGAACAAATTGAAATACCCAAGCTTCAAAAAAATAATTTATTTTCTTTCAGTAATTTTTATAATTTTAAACATAAATCTTTTAATAAAAAATAAAGAACTTAGGAATAATATAAAAAAATACTCCATTCTCTATAATGTGATTATAATTTCTCATGATATATTTAACTCATTTTCTATTGATATCAGTACAATTGAATTTCTTGGCACATCTTTTCCAAAAGATACATTAGAAGAAAATTCAAACTCATCCAATTCAAAATTTCTCTTTGTAATTTTTTTCACATTAAAAGATTGTCCAGCCTGTTTGGAAGAAGCCTCAGTATGGGAGAAAATCCACAGGAAATACAAATTTATAAAAGTTATTGGGATTTCACATACTGATAATATGGAAGAACTGAAACTTTTTAAGCAAGAATTTAAAATAGACTTTCCTATTATTAAAAAACCTGATTTATTTAAACAATTTAAGATAAGAAGGAGTCCTTTAAAATTTTTTATTGATCCTAAAGGAGTCATATTGTTTATTGATGGTCCTCATAGTATCCAAGAAGATCAGGTTAAATTAATAAAATTGATGGAAAAGCTAGTTCAAATTTATTCTTGATAATTTTAAAAAGGAATATTTTTTTCTTGAAGAGAATCAATAATAAAAAATTTTTAATTTATATAAAAAATTTTTATAATTAAAATAAAAAGGGAAAATTTGAAAGTGATTAAAAGATTATTTTTTATCATCTTTTTAATTATTATAATAAGTGATTTTGTAAGTGCCCAAAGAATTAAATATGAATCAGGTAATGTCGATTTCCTTTTAGACCTTGTGAATGGATATCTAAACCTTGGAATGGTCGATGAAGCAATAGATATTTTAAAAAAATTAAAAGATTCTTTTCCAATGAATTATGATATTGACCTTTTTTTAGGAATTTCATTTTATCTGAAAAAAGATTTCGAATCAGCTTTTAAAGAGTTTCTTAAGATTGAAGATGAAATTGAGCTTGAGAAAAGATTAAGAGGTCCTATATATGTTGATAAAGAAGGAAGATCCTGGGTAGAAAGTTTTCCTCAATTAAGAAAGAGAAGATTTCATTTATCTGATAAAAATATTTCTCTTCTCTACATGGGAAGAGGATTAACACTAAGGAAGAAAGGAGATTACAAAACAGCAGAGAAAAAACTCTTATCAGCATTAAAAGCTGGATACAATGAATTGGATACAAGGTATCTTCTTCTTGATATATATGTATATATCAAGGATTATAAAAAAGCTTATGAAAACTTTAAAAGAATTTCTTCAATTAAAAAAGAAAAGGACGAAATAGATTATTTTATAGAAGGCTATCTTCTTTATTACTCAGAAAAAGAAAAAGAAGCATTGGATTCTCTCCATGATGCTTTGAAGATAAACCCTAATTTTTTAGAAGCAAAGAAAAATGAAGGATGTATACTTTATAACAAAGGTGATTATGAAAAATCTATAAATACATGGGAAGAAGCTCTAAAGATTTCTCCAGATGATTTAGATTCAAAGAGAAACATGGGAAGAGCATACTTTCACCTTGGAAAAGTAGATAGAGCAAAAGAGGAGTTTGAGAAATTAGGAATAAAGATTTCTCCAAAAGATTACTCCCCTAAAAAAATTCCTCTTTTTTTCATTGGTTTAGAGTCAAAAATAAAATTTGGAACAATTTATGAGATAGACTTTGAAAGACTTCTACAGCATGGAATAGATTTAGATAACTTAAAACACTACAACATCAAACCTTCTATGCTCCTCCCTTTACTAAATGAAAGAGCAATACTTAAAGTAAGAGAGGGAAAAATAGATGAGGCTATAAAGATTTTAACCTATTCAACTCAAATTGATAGAGGATGTTTTTACATAAACTACAACCTAGGTCAGTTGCATTTTATGAAGAATCAACTCCTCAAAGCTAAAAATTATGCTTTAATTGCAATTGAAACTAAAAAGGATTTCTTTGAGGCCCATGACCTTTTAGGAAACATATACTTTAGAGAGGGAAATTTCTCTAAATCAGAAGAGGAGTATAGAAAAACAGTTGAGATCTCTGAGAAAGATCCCCTGGCCCATTATAACTTAGGATGTGCATACTTTGCTCTAAATGAGTTTGATAAATCAGAGGAGGAATGGAGAAAAGCGATAGAGTATGATTTACCCAAAATCTCAAAAAAAGAAATGAAAGAAAAATTCATAGAGGAAGGACTGAGTGTATCTTTGATTGTCCACAAAGAATCTATATCCTACAGAGCCCATATTTCCCTTTCCTCCCTCTACATAAAAAAAGACAAAATATCTAAGGCTATAGAAGAGCTTGAGGAAGCAATTGAACTTGAGCCTAACAACCCTGAAGCTTACTTTGATTTAGGTAAGATTTACTATGATAGAGATGAAAATGATAAAGCTATATTCTTCCTTGAAAAGCACATCAGCCTGGGTGGGAAAAATCAGGAGGAGGCTTTTAAATTAATCAAAGATTTAAAGACTGAAGATTTATTTCCATATCTTTGAAAGAATCCACTGTCTTGGAACAGGTTCTTTTTGAATTGAAAACTCTTTTTCCTTTGAATCAATCTGATTCTTGCCTTTAAGAAGAGAAACACTTAATTTGTATTTTCCGGGTGAGAATTTCTCAAGGGAGAGTGATTCAAATATGTTTAAAAGAGAAGGTGTATCCGAGATGTCTACATCTTTTCTCCACAGGATCTTCTCAGAGTTTTCTATCTTAAGCACTAATTTTACATTCTCCTCATAACCTTCTTTTTTCTTTATCTGGGTGAATATGATGAGTTTATCCTTTTGGGAGAATATGTTTTCAATTGAAGGGTATATCCTTGATTGATCTATCTTAAAAGGTTTTTTTACATCTTCTTCAGAATCTTTCTTTAAATCATATCCTAAAATCACTGGGGAGTGCACCCCTTGCATAGGACAAAAAAATAAGACACTATCTATGTAAGGAGGCAGCAAGTGTCTGGTAAAAAAAGAGTATTTAGCCCTGAATTTAAGCTTCAGGTTATTCAGGAAGCTGAAGCC
>JBFLYD010000030.1 GCA_040756905.1 Acidobacteriota bacterium | reverse complement strand
ACTTTTTCAAATTCTGATTTCATCGAAAAAGTGGCCGGAATAAATCGGAATGGGTGGCCACTTTCAATCAGAATCAGTGGCCGGTTTGAATCGGAATCGATGGCCACTTTGGATCGGAATATACACTCACCAATACCTTTTAATAGTTCAACAAAATCTTCGCTCTCAAGTCCTGTAAGCACTTCTCTTTTTTCAGCTCTATTTTCTTTCACAACAAACACATACTTTCCTTCAATTAAAGCTTTCTTATTCAAGACAAGAACATTGTCTTTCTCTTTAGTGATAATTGTAACCTTTGCAAAAACACCTGGTTTTAAAAATAGCTCTTTATTTGGGATTTCAACTTGAACATTAAAAGTCTTTGTCAGTGGATCAGCAGTTAAGTTTACTATAGAAACTTTTCCTATAAACTCTTTCTCAGGATATGTATCAATCTTGACAACAGTTTCATCTCCTTTTTTAATTTCTTTTATTTCTCTATCTGAAACATCTAAATTTATTTTTACCTTGGAAAAATTCATAACCACTAACACCCCTCCTCTTCCACCAAAACCTGCCATCATCGGATTTATCACATCTCCTTCATCAGCTATCTTCATCGAAACAATTCCATCAAATGGAGCTTTCATTATGGAAACATCAAGCTGATATTGAGCAAGATTCAAAGCTGCTTTTGTCTGCTGAAGCTGGGATGAAGCTCCTTCATAGACAAGTCTTACTTTTTCAAATTGCTGATCTGATACTGCATTTTCACTCTTCAGTTTATTCATTCTTTCTAAATTTCTTTCAGCATCTTTAAAATTTGCTTCTGCAACATCAAGAGCTGCTTTTGCCTGCTCCAGTTGAAGACGTATGTGTCTTGTATCGAGCTCAGCAAGTACCTGTCCTTGTTTAACTCTGTCACCCTCCTTTACATATATTCTATGAATCTTTCCTCCGATATCAGGAATTATAGTAACTTTCTCTTCTGGTTCTACAGTTCCGGTAAATGAGAGAGTTTTTTTAATCGTCCCCTTAATAACTTTTTCTACTCTGACATTAAAATAAGCTGGAGATTCATCATTTTCTGTTTTTTTTGCTGACTTGTTACAGCTTATAATTAAAAATAATGTCGAAATTGTTATTGAAAATATGATTGATTTCTTAATTTTCATTGCCATCTCTCCTTTCAGCCAATTTTTTCTAATTCTTCCAAAGGAATTCCTGTTGCTCTTTCAAGCTTTGCTGAAGCGACTAACCAGGAATAAAGAGCCTGAGATAAATTCATTTCTGCTTGAGTCAAAGCCTGATGAGCAGTTAAAACTTCAAGGGATGTTACCAAGCCTTCTTCGTAATTAAGTTCTGCAATCCTGACACTTTCTTTGGCCTGTTCAATGTTTCTCTCCTGAGATTCTATAATCTCCTTTGCTTCCTTTAAATTCAAAAGAGCTTCTTCAATTTCTATTCTTACAGCATCCTCAACAGCTTTATAAGTATAATCAATTCTCTCAAGAATAGCCTTACTCTGCATTATTTTTGCCTCTCTTGAGACGCCAGCGAAGATAGGATAGGTAAGAACAAGATTTACAGAATAGTACTCATCCCAGACTTTTCTATTCAATGTTAATCTATCCATTCTGTAATTAAAGCTCCCTACTATTGAGAAATTTGGAATATAAGAAGCTTTTGCTATTTTTAGAATCTGTTCTCCTATCCCTCTTTGGTATCGGAGTTGATTTAACTCTGGTCTCTTTTCAATGGCTTTCTTTAAAATATTTTGAGAATCGAGCTGAATATCTCTATGTTCAAGGGACCCCTTTATCTTTATGGGTATTTTCGGGTCTAATCCCAGTAAGTTTTTTAAAGAAATTTCAACAAGCTTTAAATTATTTTCAGCTTTGATTTTTTGAGGCTTCAGGTTCGCAACCTGAACTTCTGCTCTCATCAAATCAAGCTTTGATGCGATACCCTGTTCATATAAAACTTTTGTTCTCTCAAGATGTTTCTCTCCAAGTTCAAGGGCTTCCTGGGAAAACTTCAATAATTCCTGTGCAACCAAGTATCCATAGAAGGTTCGTTTTATCTCGAAAATTAAAGTTTGCTTTGTTTGATTCTCAATTTCTTCATTCAATTTAAAATTATAAATGCTCTGTTTTAGATTTGCCGCTAACTTTCCTCCGGTATAAATCGGTTGAGTAAAAAATAGATTGAATTCGTAGTCTTTTGTGAAGTCGAACCTGGCTTTTGTTGGTCTCTGACCTGGAAAAAATGCTGGTATTTCCACTTCAATAACTTTTTCTCGAAGAGTTGTGGTTTCTCTTAAATCTAATGCTGGTAGCAATTCTGAAATTGCTTCCCATCTTTTCCCTTTTGCCTCATCAACTCTTTTTAAAGAGGCAATGTAATTGGGGTTGTTCTCAAGGGCAATCTTCAGGCTTCTTTCCAAGGTCAACTCAATTACTTCCTGGGCATAAAGAGAATAGCTAAAGATTTTTAACACTAAAACCATCAAAACAAATCTTGTCATTTCGCATTTCCTCCTTCAATTTCTTTCTCTATATTTATTTATACGAACTCCGTTGCTTAAAATTCCTTCAAAAAATATTTTTATAACATTTTCTACAATTTCTTTTAGCGAAAAGGATTGATTTAATACAACTTCCGGATCTGTAACATACCTCACAGCTCCAATGTACATTAAAAGAGCAATTTCTAAATTTACATCATTCCTTATCCACCCTTTTTCTTTCCCTTCTTTTAAAATATCATGCAGATATTTAAATTTTTTCTCTCTGAAATCTTCTGTTTCTTTCCACAGAGATGGCAATACCTTTTTTAAATCGAAATATGGTTTTTCAATCTTAGAGAGTTCATTTCCCATGTAATAGATAATTTGCTGAAGCCTCTGTAATGGATCATCGTAGCTTTTAACTATGTGGGATACTTCCCTGTCAATCCTAATCAAAAACCTCTTAATCATATTCTTAACTATTTCCTCTTTGCTGGCAAATATTTTATAAATTGTTTTTTTGCTCATCGATAATTCCTTAGCTAATTCATCTACCTTCAATCCAGAATAACCTTTTTTGAAAAGAATTTCCTGGCTCAACTCCAATATCTTTTCTTTATGTTGATTATATTTGGAAACTTTATAAACTTTTTTTGTTTTCATAGTTTCTATATTATAAAACCTTTACATTTTTGTCAAGGATTTTTTAAAATAATTATATTTTAGGAGCAAAAATGCCTATTTATGAGTATAAATGTGAAGACTGCAACAAAAAATCTTCCTTTTTAATCCTCAATATAAACAATTTACCAGAGATAAGATGTAAATCCTGTGGAAGTTCAAACATGAAAAAAATAATATCAAGAGTAGCTGTGATCAGGTCTGAAGAGAGCAGACTCGAGAGCCTTGCTGACCCATCAAAATTTTCAGATTTCGATGAAAGAGATCCAAAAAGCATAGCCAAATGGATGAAGAAAATGGGTAAAGAAATGGGAGAAGATTTTGGCAATGAAATTGAGGAAGCTATGGAAGAAGCCTCTAAAGAGGAAAAGAAGGAATCCAATCAGGAAAGTTGACCAAGAAATATGAGGTCGACCATTTCCCGAGCGATATATCGAAAGGGATTAAAATCTGAAAAGAAGAAAAGTGAGCAGGAAGGGTGGCGGAGAAACCGAAGGTTCCTGAAAACCGTCACAAATGCGTAGCGGGATAAGTGAGGGGGAGCGAAACATGAGTGCTCCCGCACTAACTATATTTATTCCAAAAAAATTAAGTGATGGGAGTAGAGATATTATGAATTCCTTAATTTATAGCAAACGCATAAAATATTGTTACATGTAGGGCAAGGCTTTAGCCTTGCATTAAGCAACCCCCGAATCAACCCATGAAACAAGTTCAGGGCAAGGTTCGGGGCAGGCTCTAAAGGGTTGCCCTACAATTTATTCAATGCGTTTGTATTAGGTAATAATAAGTTAGTGCGGGACGAAGTCACCCTTGCTGGTCACTGTATAAAGTATGAGGATAATCATATTCTGAGCGAAGGAAATGTCGACCTCTGTTTGACAATAATACCTTCAATATGATAAATAAATATTTTAATTTCAAGAAAATGAGGGAATAATGTTTGCTATAATAAGAATGGGTGGAAAACAGATAAAAGTTAAAGAAGGGGATATCATTCGGGTAGAAAAGCTGAATAAAAAAGAAGGAGAAAAAATTATATTTGAAGATATAGCCCTGTTAAAAGAAGAGGAGAAACTCTTAATCGGAAATCCAATAGTTTTGGGTGCTAAAGTTGAAGCTGTTGTTTTAAAAAATCTAAGGGACAAAAAAATTATCGTCTTTAAAAAGAAAAAAAGGAAACATTACAAGAAAAAAACAGGCCATAGACAATATCTTTCAGAAATAAAAATAGAAAAGATTTTAATCAAAAAAAGAGGGCGCAAACCAAAAGAAAATGATGAAACATCATCTGAGGTGAGAAATGGCTCATAAAAAATCTGGTGGAAGCCCTTCTTTTTAAAATATCAGCCCTCCCTTAATGTTTGTTGATAAAGTAAAAATTAGATTAGAAGCTGGAAATGGGGGAAATGGATGTGTTTCATTCAGGCGGGAAAAATATGTTCCAAAAGGTGGTCCAGATGGAGGAGATGGAGGAGATGGAGGAGATATTTACCTTATAAGTGACCGTGGTATAAAATCTCTCACCTTTTTCAGGTTCAATCCATTAATCAAATCAGAAAGAGGAGCCCATGGAAAGGGGTCAAATAAAAAAGGTAAAAATGGAAAAGATATGTATTTAAAAGTTCCTGTTGGAACAATAATAAAAGACGCTGAAACAGATGAGATAATATTTGATTTTATTTCTCCTAATCTTATATTTTTAGCTGCAAAGGGAGGAAAAGGAGGAAGAGGAAATGCATCATTTATTACTTCTATAAAAAGAGCTCCAAAGATAAGAGAAGAAGGCAAAGAAGGTGAAAAAAGAGAAATTTTATTGGAGCTGAAATTAATTGCAGATGTTGGAATTGTTGGAAAACCCAATGCAGGGAAATCCACTCTTCTTTCGAAAGTCTCAGCTGCAAAGCCTTTAATTGCAGATTATCCTTTTACTACTCTCACCCCCCATCTTGGTGTTGTTGATCTTGATTATGAAAGAAGCTATATAATAGCAGATATCCCAGGGCTGATTGAAGGAGCCCATTTGGGAAAAGGATTAGGAATTAAGTTTTTAAGCCATATCGAGAGAACAAAACTTCTTCTTTTTCTTTTAGATGGCTCATCATCTGATTTTAAAGATATCACAAATCAGTTTGAAATTCTTAAAAATGAAATCAGATTTTATGATAACTCTTTCTCTTACAAACCCAGAATAGTTGCATTAAATAAAATTGACATAATGGAACAAAATAGTATAATTAAAAAAATAGAAGAATATTTTGTTGAAAAAAAAATTGAATTTTTTCCAATATCGGCATTGAAAGAATTAGGACTTAAAGAATTAAAGGAAAAAATGTGGGAAGTTTTATCTAAATTATCTACCAAGAATGGGAAATAGAACAGGTATATTTAGTGGCACATTTGACCCTATTCACTTAGGACACTTAAGGGCTGCTGAGGTATCAAGAAAATGTTTCTCTCTTGACAGAATAATTTTCATCCCATCTTACTTACCTCCTCACAAAGAAACAGAGAAAATCTCTCCTCCTTTAGATAGGTTTATTATGGTTTCCCTTGCTATCCATTCCAACGCCCATTTCATTCCATCATCTTTAGAAATAGAAAGGGGCGGAATCTCTTATACTATAGACACTCTGAACAAACTCCAAGAGAACTTCCCAGAGGACAGATTTTATTTTCTCATCGGAGACGATGCCTTTTCCCTCATAGAAACCTGGAAAGATTACAAAACTGTAATTAAATCATGTTCTTTTCTAATATTGAGCAGACCCGGTTATGAAAAAAATAATATCCTGAGAATTCTTAATAAAGAAAAGGGGTTAGAAATAAAATTCTTTCAAGAAAATGAAAAATTTGAATCGAAAAATGAAATATATCCTGCAATATATATTTTTACAATGGATTCCCTTAACATATCTTCTACGGAAATCAGAGAAAAAGTCAGGAAAAAATTATCTATAAAATATCTTGTTCCTGATGAAGTTGAAAGTTATATAATAAAAAATAATTTATACTCGGAGGTTTAGAAAATTGGATATTAATAAAAGACTTCCAAAGCCTATCAAAATTACAATTTCAACCATATCAGAAAGAAAAGGAGAGGACATCATAGTTCTTGACCTGAGAAAATTGGTCACATTCACCGATTATTTCATAATAACGACAGGAAACTCTTCAAGACAGAATTTAGCGATTTATCAATCCATAGAAGAAAACCTGGCTAAGCTAAAAAGATGGCCGCATCATGTAGAAGGGCTTGAAAATCTTGAGTGGATTCTTCTCGATTATGGAGATTTTATTGTTCACATTTTTTCGGATAAATCAAGAGATTATTATTCTTTAGAAAGTCTCTGGACAGATGCAAAAAAATATGAATTTTAAATTTTTAAAAATAAATTAAATCTCATAAGGATAAAAATCGTCAAAAATATTATTGTCAAAAAAAAATATTTCATTTATAATCGAAGTTCTGTAAAGTTAGCAGAGGTAATTTATGCCAAAAAAAAGACTGGAATTATTCAGAAAAAGACTGTTAACAAAGAGGGAAGAAATAATTAGAAATCTAACACAAAGTGAAGAGATAGGAAAGTTAACAGATTATGATGATACTCAGGATCAAGCTGATAAAGCATCTTCAGCATATTCAAAAGAATTTTTATACAGTCTTTCCAATTCTGAGAGAGAGCTACTCACCCAGATTGAAGAAGCTCTGAAAAGGATTGAAAGAGGTAGTTTTGGGTATTGCCTTTCTTGTGGAACCGCAATAGGTGAAAAGCGCTTGGAAGCTCTTCCCTGGGCAAAATATTGCATTGAATGCCAGGAAAAAATCGAAAAATCCAAGTAATAAAACATTATCTTATAAATTTTCTCAATCTAATTGAAATATTAGTATATCCATCAAAATGCAAGATATGCAATTCTCCTTTAGGGAATTATTATGAAAAAGCTATCTGTAATAATTGCTATCAGAATCTAAAGCCTTTCAGGGGCCCTTGCTGTATCTTATGTGGAAAGCCTTTCAGAGCTCCTTACAGTTTCCATTTCTGCAGTGATTGCCTGAAAGAAAAACCACCATTTAAAATTCACAGATCAGCTGGGTTATATGACGGAACACTCAAGGAACTGATTCTCCTTTTTAAATTCAGAAAGATTAAATCTTTGGGAGGTAAACTGGCATTATTCCTTTATAATTCTACAAAAATTGATATAAATTTCTCAGAGATAGATTTCATCATTCCAGTTCCTCTCCATAAAAAAAGATTGAAGGAAAGAGGATTCAACCAGTCAGAATTAATTTCAAAAGAAATCAATAGAATGGTAAACAAAAAAATTTTAAATGATGTTCTAGTAAAGAGAAAAAATACGATTCCCCAAACTTTAATAGATTTTAACGAAAGAAAGAGAAATATTCATGGAGCCTTTCAGTTGAAAAATGCAGAAGTTATAAAAGATAAAAACATATTACTGGTTGATGATGTATATACTACAGGCTCTACCATTTTTGAATGTGCAAAAACTTTATTAAAAGGAAACCCTAAAAGCATTTCTATCATTACTCTTGCCCGCTCCTTATAAATTCTTATAATCTTGCTAATTCTCTTAGTTTCATAATTCTCTTTTCAACAGGTGGATGCGTACTGAACAGAGAGAAAATTGATTCACCTCGAAGGGGAGAGACAATAAACATATGGGATGTGGATGGCTCTACTTTCATGGGGATTCTCTTTGAATACAATGTTAATTTTTCAAGGGCAGATGCAAGAGCCAGAGGAGTACCTGAAATTCTTGCACCTGATTCATCTGCTTTATACTCTCTTGATCTGGATATTGCCATCTGAATTAGTAGAGCTGCAATAGGAGCTAATATCAGAGTAAATATAAGCCCCAAACCTCCTCCTTCTCTTCTATCTCTATCTCCTACTCCATAAAAAAGAAACAACCATTGCAACTGGCGAGCTAAAAACATAATTGCCCCTGCAAGAGTTGCTGCAACTGCACTTACAAATGTATCTCGATTCTTTATATGAGAAACCTCATGGGATAAAACTCCTCTCAATTCTTCTTCTTCCATTATCTTTAAAAGCCCTTCAGTTACTGCAACTGCTCCTTTACGAGGACTTCTGCCTGTAGCAAAAGCATTTGGAGATTGAGATGGAATAAGATAAACTTTTGGTTTTGGTATCCCTGCTCTTCTGCTTAATTCTTCAACTATTCCATGGAGAATAGGGAATCTCGAAGAATTAACCTCTTTTGCTTTATACATTGAAAGTATTATTTTATCGGAGAACCAAAGGGAACCGAAGTTCAAAATTCCTGCAAAAATTAAAGCTATTAGCATTCCACTTCTTCCGCCTGCTAAATCTCCTATAAAAATAAGCAAACCTGTTAACAGTCCTAACAATATAACTGTTTTGAGATTATTCACCTTTCATTACCTCCTTGTTTTTATAAATTTTTTTCTTCACTATTTAAGGCTCATTATTCTATGTTAATTTTAATGGATTTTGGCTTAACTTCCTCTTTTTTCTGCATCGTAACCTTCAGAATGCCGTTTTTGTATTCAGCAGATATTTTATCTTGGTCAATGGCATTGGGAATGGTAAAACTTCTATAAAAGCTTCCGTAGGATCTTTCAATTCTGTGATAATTTTCCTCTTTCGTTTCTTTTTCAAATTTCCTCTCACCTTTTATGGACAGCTGGTTGTTCTCGAGTTTGACTTCAATATCTTTCTCGTTAACCCCAGGTATCTCAGCGGTTAAAACAACGCTATTCTCGGTTTCATAAATATCCACTGGGGGATTCCATGTGCCGGTCATAAGGCCTTCCTCACCAAATTTACTTCTTAATAAACTATCTTCAAACAATTTATTCATTTTCTCCTGAAGAGTTATAAGGTCTCTCCAGGGATCCCATCTTGTTATTGTCATTTTTCTTTTACCTCCTATAAATTTTAGTCTCTCTATATATATATAATATATGATTATAATTTTGTTAAGTTCTCAAAATTTCTTTTATAATTTTCTTTGGGATGCCGTATTCCTTTATAACTCTTTTTAAGTTTCTTTTTACTATCTCTTTAAACTCTTCCTGATGCCCTTTTTTCTTATAACCTTCCACTATAATCGAAACCTCTCCTTTCAAATTTTCCAACTTCTCATTCTTTAGAACTTCGCTCACCCTTCCCCTTATGAATTCTTCATTTATTTTTGTTACCTCTCTTGCCACCACTATGTCCCTTTCTCCGAGAGAGTCTTTCAACATATTTATAAAATTTTTTACTCTTTTCGGGTTATCAAAAAAAATTAACGGGGATCTCTCATATTTTAATCTTTCTAAAAATTTTTTTATTCTTTTCTCTCCTTTTGGGGGAAACCCAACAAACTTAAACGATGATGTATTCAATCCTGAAGCCATAAGTCCTGCCATGATTGAAGATGCTCCAGGTACAGGAATTACTTGAATTTCTTCATTTATAACCCTTTTTATCAAAAGGTATCCAGGATCAGAAATCCCAGGTGTTCCTGAATCTGTGACCAAAGCAACGTCTTCTCCGTTCTTTAGAATGTTTAAAATGTAAGGTATTTTTTGAGACTCTTTTGGTCTGTAATAGCTTAACAATTTCTTCCTTATTTTATATTTAGTTAAGATTTTACTTGTCTCTCTTGTATCCTCGCATGCAATTAACGAAACTGACCTCAATATTCTAAGAGCTCTTAATGTGATATCCTCAAGGTTTCCAATAGGGGTTGCAACGATATATAATACACCTTTTCTGCTTTTCTCAACACCATTGATTTTCATATTCGAATTTTATTTATTTTATTTATCTCCCCCAATCACGAAAATACAAAAAATCTAAACTGAGTGTTCTGGAGGATAACTTCGGGATTACAGGTAATCTCCTCTTAAACTGGGTATCCCTTATTTTTTCTAAGATATAAAAAATTTTTTCCTCTGAAAAACCCGAATTTTTTATCTCTTCTGCGCTTTTTCTTTCATCCACTAATAGATACAATATTTTATCCATTTCCTGATAAGACATTCCCAGTTCATCTTCATCTGTCTGACCTACCCATAAATCAGCTGATGGAATTTTCTTCAAAATTTTTTCTGGAATTTTTAAATACTCTGCCAGCTCTAAGACCTGTGTTTTATATAAATCTCCTAATGGATTTACTGCTGAAACCATATCCCCCCAAAGAGTTCCATAACCAAGGAGAAGTTCAGTTTTATTACTCGTTCCGATAACAAGGGCCTTCTCTCTCGCAGAATAATCGTAAAGAATTGACATCCTTTCTCTCGCCATTTTATTTCCCTTTATTATCCTATTTTCTATGAAGTTATCTCTGAAATAAACATCAATCATTGGAGTTATTTCAATAATTTTATATCTAATTCCTTTCGATTCTGCCAGCATAACTGCATCCTTAACGCTACTTTTTTCTGATTCCTTGTAAGGCATTATTAATGCAATGGTATTTTCTCTTCCCAATGCTTCACTTGTAAGAAAGGCAGCCACTGTAGAATCTACTCCCCCTGAAAGCCCCAGTATCCCTTTATCAAAACCAAATTTTGTCAATTCTTCCCTTATGAATTTTACAAGAAATTTCTTGAGTAAATCTTGATTAAGTCTCATCTCTCCTTTATCAATCTCTCAACTTCAAAATAAATTATTTCTGGCATCTCATCCCTTCTGTACGTGGCTATTACTCTTGCTCTCCTTAGATCAAGGGGATTTATCTCCTTTATTTCGAAATGTTCTTCAAGGTAAGGGGCTTTCCAGGCCAAGTTTCCAAATGGGTCATAAATGTAGGAGCCGCCACTGAATCCAAGCCCATCTTCAAAACCTACTCTATTGACATACATTACATATGTAGTAAAAAATTTTGAGACTACCTTTCCAATAAGCTCCCAGCTCTCCGTTGATACAAATGAGGGGTCTTCCTTAATCTGCCTTGATGGAGAAGCAGAAATGACCACCAAATAATCAACATTCCCTAAAAATAACACATAGGATGAAGAAATATGGAAAAAATCCCTGCATATCAATAAGCCAAACTTCCCAAATTTTGTGTTAAAAGTCTTAAAATTTTTCCCTCCAGCAAAAAATTTCTTTTCATCAAAAAGCCCGAAGTTGGGAAGATAAACTTTTTTATGCTTATGAATAACTTCGCCCTCACTAAAAAATAAGGCTGAATTATAAAATAACCCTTTACTCTCCTCTTCGACATACCCTGTTATTATTGATATTTTTTTACTTAATTCCTTAAGTTTCTCCTCTATTTTCATTTTTTTTAATTCCAATGCTACATCCTGGACAAGATCCTGGAGTGAATATCCAGTTATGCTCAGCTCAGGAAATATTATCAGATCCGCTTTTTTTTCTATTGCCTTTTCAATGTTTGAGAGATCCCTCTCCCAATTTCTCTTTACATCACCTAAAAAAGATGAATTCTGCGAAATGTATATTCTCATATTAAAAAAATAACACAAATGCTATTCTTCGATTAATTTCAAAAACTCTTCCTCATACAGCATTTTTATTCCAAGCTCTTTTGCCTTCTCAAATTTTGAGCCAGGCTCTTTCCCGACAATCAAAAAATCTGTTTTTGAGCTTATGGAAGAAACAACTTTACCTCCGTATCTCTCAATCAAATTTTTTGCTTCTTCTCTTGTATATTTTGATAAAGCTCCAGTAATAATAAATGATTTTCCCTTTAGAGTATCTTTTATCTGGATTTTTTCTACAGAGCGCATATTTATTCCAAAACTTTTAAGTTTCTTAATAAGCTCCAGATTTTCCTTTTGAGAAAAGAATAAAACAATACTTGTAGCAACCTTTTCTCCTATTTCCCTTATATTAAGAAGGCCCTCTTCATCAGCTTTTATCAGTTCTTCAATATCTTCAAAATTATTTGCCAATACTTCAGCTATATGCTCACCCACATACCTTATTCCCAGCGCAAATAAAAGCCTTGCAAGGTCATTTTTTTTACTTTTTTCTACCTCATCAAGTAAATTTTGAGAACTTTTCGGACCCATTCTCTCAAGTTCTACAAGATCCTCATACTTTAATCTATAAATGTCTGATAATTTCTTTACAAGTCCTTTATTTATCAGCTGATCCACCAGAGCTTCACCCAGGCCTTCGATATTCATAGCATCTCTCGAGGCAAAGTGAAGAATTGATTCTTTTATTTTTGCTGGACATGAAACATTAAGACATCTCGAAACTGCCTCTCCTTCGGGTCTAAAAGTCTCGCCACTACAAACAGGACATTTCTTAGGCATATGAAAAATTTTTTCATCCCCTTTTCTTTTCTCCTTAATCACAGTTACCACATGAGGAATAACTTCTCCTGCTTTTTCAATCAATACAGTATCTCCAATCCTTATATCTTTTCTTTTAATCTCATCCTCATTGTGAAGTGTGGCACGAGAAATTGTTGAGCCCGAAAGTTCTACAGGGTCAAATAGAGCAACTGGAGTCAATGCTCCTGTTCTTCCTACCTGAACTACAATATCTCTTATCCTGGTAGTAGCCTGTTTTGGTGGATATTTATACGAAATAGCCCATCTTGGAAACTTAGATGTCGCACCAAGTGCCTTTTGTTGACTTATGGAATTAACTTTTACTACTACTCCATCTATATCATAATCAATCTTATCTTTTTTTTCAGCCCATTCTTCACAGAATGCTATAACATCCTCAATATCTTTACAAAAACGAGCGTGGGGATTTGTTTTAAAACCTAATTCTCTTAACATTAAAATATTCTCCCAGTGGGAATTCCTGAGCTCTTTTCCATCTTTAAATATATAGTAAATAAAACTATCCAATCCTCTTCCAGCTACCTCTCTCGGGTCCAAAGTTCTCATCGATCCAGCTGCGGCATTTCTCGGGTTTGCAAAAAGAAGCTCTTCTTTTTTCTCTCTTTCCTGATTTAGCTTTTCAAAAGATTTAATTGGAAGATATACTTCACCCCTTACCTCTACCTTTCCTTTTTCTTTTATATACAGAGGAATACTTCTTATCGTTCTAACATTCAGAGTAACATCCTCGCCTTTCTCTCCATCTCCTCTTGTTACACCTCTTAATAATTTTCCATTTTCATATGTAATTGATATACTCAGGCCATCGATCTTAAGTTCTGTCACATAGTTTATTTCCTGCCCTGGCAGTCCTTTTTTTACCCTATTATGAAATTCTTTAAGCTCTTCATAAGTATAGGTATTATCAAGGCTAAGCATCGGAATTTCATGTCTGACTGTTGGAAAGCCTTCTGCTGGTTCACCTCCTACTCTCTGGGTTGGAGAGTCTGGCGTACTCAACTCAGGGTATAAAGACTCTAATCTTTCTAATTCTTTTAAGAGCTGGTCAAACTCATAATCAGAAATTTCCGGATTATTTTCTACATAATATTTTTTTTCGTGATATCTGATCAATTCTCGTAATTCAAAGATTCTTTTTTTTGCTGATTCTTTCTGAAGCATTATAAAAATTTCTAATGCTAACTAATAACTGAACTATTTATTCTCTCAACTTATTCCGAGCCTCTTCTTGGCATCTTCAAGAAGCTTCGGAATGCCATCAATATTTCCAAACTTCTTGAAATACTCGCTTTCAAGGAGTTTTCTTGCATCACCTGAAAATTTACTGTTATTCAAAACCGAAGCTTCACTTAGATAATTAAAAGCTTCGTCAGGCCTATTAGCCTGCAAAAGTAATATTCCTATATTGTAAGCAATTTCTGAATCTTTCTTCTTTGAATAAGCAATTTTAAAATA
Organism: Acidobacteriota bacterium; assembly: GCA_040756905.1. Classification (NCBI taxonomy): domain Bacteria; kingdom Pseudomonadati; phylum Acidobacteriota; species Acidobacteriota bacterium. The sequence continues at coordinate 28,077 of JBFLYD010000030.1, read as the reverse complement.
CTCCAATGCCTCTGATTTATGACTTAATTGGTAATTGGTTTTTCCATACCAATAGGCACATTCAGGGTCTTTGGAGAGCTCATAGGAGGTTCTAAAAAACATCTCAGCCTCACCAAATTTTTTATCGGCATAAAAACTTTTTCCATTCTTTCTAATTTCCTTTATTATTTCAGGAGCTCTGAGTTCTTTATAAGCTTTTGTCCAAGAGTCGAGTCCATTTTTATATTCTTTCCTTTTAAAATAAATTGAGCCCTCTACAAAATGCCCTGCTCCTAAAACTTTTTTCCATTCTTCTGGTTTATTAGCCTGGGACTCTACTTTTAAACTATTCGAAGCAATCTGAATAGCTGTTTTGGAATAATTCAAAGCCTTTTCTAAATTCTTATTCAATTCAGCATATGCCCCAGCTACAACATTGAGCAAATTTGCTCTCTCCATATTTCCCAAATCTGAAAAAGAAAGGGCTTTTTCTCCAGATTCTACAACCTTATCAAATCTACGGAGATCATTATAAGTAAACGCTAAATTCATATAAACAAATTTATCATACATCAAACCCAATTTTGCATAGTTGTTGAGATATTCGTTAAAAATTTCAATTCTCTTCGATAGATTTTTTTCCTGAATGGCCTTGATGAACAATTTGTATGCGTCTTCTTCTATTGTCGTTTGAGCCATAGATGGCATTACCAGATAGAAAATAAATAATAAGATTGTTAATCGCTTCTTAATCATAAATCACCTCATACTGTAATTAACGAAAGAATAATATATTTTCATAAATTTCTTGTCAAGTTTTTTAAGGCTCCATATTATTTTTATTAACTTGACTTATTTTAAGATAAATGATTAAAATTTCTTAGAATGAAAAAAATTTTTTTTGTATTTATTATTTCTTTGACCCATGTTTATCTCTTCTCTTCCATTATAATAATTGAAGTAAGCCAGCCCATCCACCCCGTTTCCTCTGAATATATATGTAATTCAATCGCAAAAGCTGATAAAGAAAAAGCTGAGCTATTGATAATAAAGCTCGATACTCCTGGTGGCCTTGATATCTCAATGAGAGAGATTATTCAAAAGATTCTCAATTCTGAAACACCTGTTGCAGTGTGGGTTTGTCCTCCTGGAGCGAGGGCTGGGTCTGCAGGTTTTTTTATTACTCTTGCCTCTGATATAGCTATCATGTCATCGGGAACATCAATAGGAGCTGCCCATCCTGTATCAGCAACAGGCGAGAAAATAGATCCTGTTATGAGTGACAAAATTACAAATGATGCAATTTCATATGCAAAAAGTCTTGCCTCAAAGAGAGGAAGAAACATAAAAATGTCAGAGGAAGCTGTAAAGACCAGTCAGTCATATACTGAAGAGGAAGCTTTAAAAGGTGGATTGATTGATTTTATAGCAAATTCTCCTGATGAAATAAAAGATAAGCTCCACAACAAAAAAATAAAAAAATTCAGCGGAAAAGAAGTCTTGCTAAGGATAAAAAATGCCGAAAAAAAAGAAGTTCCAATGTCAGCCAGGCAAAAAATTTTAAGTATTATTTCAAATCCGAACCTTGCTTATATCCTTCTGATACTCGGAATGCTTGGTATATATTTTGAATTGAGTAATCCTGGAGCTATATTCCCAGGGGTCCTTGGTGGAATATGTCTTCTTCTGGCCTTTTTTTCATTCCAAATTCTTCCAATAAATTATGTGGGTCTACTTTTGATCCTGCTCAGCCTTGGACTTTTTATCGCAGAAGTCAAGATCCAGAGTTATGGAGTTCTTGGAATAGGAGGAGTAATAGCAATGATATTCGGCTCATTAATGCTTTTCAATGCACCGATTCCAGAAATGAAACCTGAATTGAGTTTGATTTTCCCTGTCGCAATAGGAATCTCTCTCATTTTTATTTTCCTCCTCTATTTAGCAATTAAAACCCATAGAAAAAAAGTATTCACAGGAGAACAGGGAATGGTAGGAGAAATTGGAGAAGCTTTAACAGATATTGGAGAATCAGGAAAAACTTTCATCCACGGAGAAATCTGGGATGCATGTTCATATCAAAAAATTTTAAAAGGTTCAAAAATAATAGTAAAAAAAATAAATGGACTTAAATTAGTAGTTGAAAAATTTGAAGAATAAAAGGAGGAATTAAATGAGCCCAATTTTAATTATTCTCGGGATAATACTTCTTTACATTTTAAACTCCATCAAAATTTTAAGAGAATACGAAAGAGGAGTAATTTTCAGACTTGGGAGATTACTTCCCAGACCAAAAGGTCCTGGAATTATCCTTGTTTTTGCCCCAATCGATAAAATGGTAAGAGTCTCTCTGAGAACTGTTGTATTGGATGTCCCAGCTCAGGATCTCATAACAAGAGATAATGTATCAGTTAAAGTGAACGCAGTGGTTTATTTTAGAGTTATTGACCCAAATAAAGCTGTTGTTGAGGTTCAAGATTTTCTTTACGCCACTTCCCAGATTTCTCAAACGACTTTAAGATCAGTTTTAGGTCAGGCAGAACTTGATGAACTCCTGGCAGAAAGAGAAAAATTAAATTTAACGCTTCAGAATATAATCGATAAACATACTGACCCATGGGGAGTAAAAGTAATCGGGGTTGAGGTTAAATATGTGGACTTACCAGTCGAAATGCAAAGGGCAATTGCAAAACAGGCAGAAGCAGAAAGAGAAAAGAGGGCGAAAATCATCCATGCCGAAGGAGAGTATAAGGCATCAAATACTCTCCATAATGCTGCTGAAATAGTTTCCCAGAACCCAATTACTATACAATTGAGATATTTGCAAACTCTGACCGAAATAGCAACTGAAAAAAATTCAACGATAATATTCCCTCTTCCTCTGGATTTGATGAAAGCTTTTATATCTGAAAAAAAATAAACCCTATTTTTTGATTGATGGAGAAAAATTTTAATGCGAAAAGAATATGGTGAATATGAAGTAAAAATTACCTATCCAAAACTTATATTTCTCTTAATTCTTGTTCTTGGTCTTGAAGTTTTAATTTTCATAATGGGAGTCTCTGTTGGGAAAAAATACAGCTCTGCCCAGGAGAAAAAATTAGCGAAAGAAAAAATCGAAGAAATAACTAAACCTCCAGTTATTATAAAACCAGAGCCCCAGAAAGAACAAGCAAAGCCAGAAGAAAAAAAACCTGAGGTAAAAAAAGCACTACCTCAGGAGAAACTGAAACCAGAATTATTATATTTTATTCAAATCGGAGCTTTCAGTACAAAAGCCTCGGCTGATAAATTAGCTTCTGAATATTCAAAAAAGGGATTTAAAGTAGCAATACTTGATCCATTAAAAGAAGAAAAAAATCCTGTGTTCAGAGTTAGAATTGGAAGTTACCAATCAAAAGAGGAAGCCGAAAAAGTTAAGAACGAATTAGAAAAACAAAACAAAGCTAAATATATTTTATTATGGGAAAAAGTTAAAGAGTAACTTTTCTTCTTTATTGAGGAGGAAGTGCAGAGCAAGAATTTTTTTATAGAGAGGTCGATTATCTCCTGAGCGATATATTGACGAATATCTAAAAATCTGTGAAGTGAGTGAGGATAATCTCCTATATTTAAGTCTATCGAAAAAGAAAGTATATTTTATTAATATTACAAAATTTTTCTTTATTTGTAGCTTATTTAATTAATTATATTATAAAATAAGAAAACAAAGTTTTATGCTTATTAAAAATTCTGGAGAAAAATTTCTTATCTTTATTATTCTTCCGATTGCTTCAGGAATTCTTACATCTCTTTCTTTCGAAAAATTTTCTTTATTTTTCTTTTCCTGGTTCTCTGTTTCATTATTATTTATCTCAATTTTCAGGAAAAAAAGGCTATCATTTTTTTCTGGGTTTTTATATGGCTTTTCTTATTACCTCATCTCCCTTTATTGGATTCCAAGCGTAATGTTTAAGTATGGAAACCTGTCAAAAGTATTGTCATCGATTTTTTTCCTGGCACTAATTCTTCTCCTCAGTCTTTTCTGGGCAATCTTCTCTGCAGCTATATCGATTTTCATTAAGATAAGCACAAATTTTATGATTTTATCACCATTTCTATGGATCTCAATTGAATATATTATGAGTTTCATTTTTACAGGATTCCCCTGGAATCTGATCGGATATTCTCAGGTAGATTTTATTCCCCTGATTCAGATATCCTCAGTAACAGGTGTATATGGAATATCATTCTTAATAATTCTCTTTAATGCTTCGATTACTCTATTGTTAATCACAAAGAAAAAATGGTATGTATTGATCACAATACTTTTAATTTTCTTTACAATTCTATACGGAATAGCGACAACAAGTTTTAATTACAGAACAAATGGTTTATTTAAAGTATCAGTAATTCAGGGAAATATAAATCAGGACATTATCTGGGACTCAAAAAATCTGATTGAAAAATTCAATGAACATATGGAACTTTCAGAAGCTTCATCGAAAAACCATGCAAAACTAATAGTATGGCCTGAATTTTCTGTTCCAATCTATATCAGGTATAACTCCTTCTTTAAGAAGATAATGATTGATTTTGCTAAAAATAGAAATGTCTCATTTTTAGCTGGATTTACTGATATCAGATATGAGAATAACAGTAATAACTTCTATAATTCTTCATTTTTAATTTCAAAAGATGGAGTAGAATCTGTTTACGATAAGATTCATCTTGTTCCTTTTGGTGAGTATGTCCCTCTGCGAAAGTTCCTCGGTTTCTTTGAAAGCATCACAAAAGAAATTGGAGATTTTACGCCTGGAAAAAATTCTATCCTTCATAAAGTAAATGGCAATAAATTCGGCACTCCTGTATGCTATGAAATTATATTCCCAGATTTAGTCAGAAGATTTGTAAAGAAAGGAGCTGTGTTCATTGTAACAATAACAAATGATGCCTGGTTTGGAAAAACATCAGCTCCTTACCAACACTTCGCTATGGCAAGAATGAGAGCAGTAGAAAATAGAAGATTTTTAATAAGAGCTGCATCTACTGGAATAAGTGGTATAGTTGACCCTTTCGGTAAAATTGTGAAACTCATAGACCTTGAAAAAAAAGGTTATGCTGTCTCAGAAATTTATCCTATAAGTTATTTAAGCTTTTACACAAGATATGGCGATGTTTTTGCGCATTTCTGCATTCTTATTTCTTTGTTTGCATTTATATTTTTTATTATATTAAGGAAGCAAGTAAAGTTTCGTTAATAAAAAAATCAACCTATCCTGATTAAATCTTGAATTGTCAAAATTTTTGCCACTGTCTTTGACAAACTTAACTTAGAAAAAATAAAAATTTCAATGTACAATGTATAATAATGTATAATATAGAAGGAGGAAGTAATGGATTTTATGGAAGTAAAGAATAAAATCTCAGAAATCAAAGAAAAATACTTAAAATTAAGAGATTTTCTTTGAAATAGAAAAAAAACAGCAAGAATTAAATGACATAAATCAAGAACTTTTGAAAGAAGATGTATGGACTGCTCCGAAAAAGTCTCATCATCTTTTAAAAAGAAAAAAATACCTTGAGGAAGAAATTGATAATATTAAAATTTTTGGAAAAAAAATAGAAGATATAGATGTCCTTATTGAACTTGGTGAAGAGGGAGAAAATGTGGAATCTGAATTAAAAAATGAAACTCGATATCTGGAAGAAAAGTTAGCTTCTTTAGAACTAATTACTTTCTTTTATGAGGAGGATGATTTTAAAAATGCAATTTTAACAATCCATCCAGGCGCAGGAGGAACTGAATCTCAGGATTGGTCACAAATGTTAATGAGGATGTACCTGCGATATTGTGAGGAAAAAGGATTTAAAACAGAAATAGTAGATTTACTTCCCGGAGAAGAAGCTGGAATAAAAAGCGTAACAATCAGAGTGGGAGGAAAATATGCATACGGTTATCTCAGTCAGGAATCTGGAGTGCACAGACTTGTCAGAATTTCTCCCTTTGATGCAAATAAAAGACGACATACCTCCTTTGCTGCAGTTTTTGTTTGCCCTGAAATAGAAGAAGATATTGAAGTTAAAATAGACGAAAACGACCTTAAAATTGAGACATTTCGTTCGTCTGGGAAAGGTGGTCAGCACGTAAACGTTACTGATTCTGCTGTCAGAATCACCCATACACCCACAGGCATAGTTGTCTCGTGTCAAAATGAACGCTCTCAACATCGAAATCGAGAAATTGCATTGAAAATTCTAAAATCAAGACTTTACGAACTTGAGAAGAAAAAAAGATTAGAAAAAATAGAAGAAATCGAAGAACAAAAGGGAGAAATTGCATGGGGGAATCAAATTCGGTCTTATGTACTTCAGCCCTATCAAAAAATTACAGACCACAGAACAAAAGTTGAAATAGGAAATGTTCAGAAAGTTTTAGATGGAGATCTTGATGAATTAATAAGAGCTTCTCTCTTAAAAAAAATACTCGATAAAAAATCAAAATAAATTAAATTAATCTTAGGGTTAATTTTTTTTAGATTTCTCCCATAACATATCCATCTCTTGAAGAGTATATTCATTTAATTTTTTCTTTCTCTTTTTTGCTTCTTCTTCTATAAATTTAAATCTTTTAATAAATTTCTTATTAACGATTTTAAGGGCAATCTCTGGGTTTATCCTCATTAATCTTGAGACATTGGAAATGGAAAAAAGAAGATCTCCGATTTCCTCTTCTAATTTTTCTTTTTTACCTGTTAAAATTGCTTTTTTTAACTCAATCAATTCTTCTTTAACTTTATCCAGGGCTTCTTCGGGTTTTTTCCAATTAAACCCTACTCTTGATGCTTTTACCCCTAACGTGAATGCCTGAAGAAGAGCAGGAAAATTCTCAGGAATGCCGTTGACTATAGAACTTTTTCTCTCCTTTCGCTTTTTAAATTCTTCCCAGTGTTCAAGCACTTCTCCTGAAGTTTTTAATTTTTTGGTTCCAAAAACATGGGGATGCCTTTCAATCGTCTTCCTATTTGCTGAACGAATTACATCTTTAATATCAAATTCTCCCTTTTCTTTTGCAATTTGACTTAAAAATACTACTTGAAGAAGTAGGTCTCCTAATTCTTCCTTGAGCGATTTTTTATCATTAACTTTAATAGAATCAATAATTTCCCAGCATTCCTCAAAAATAAATTCAATCAATGAAAACTCGTCCTGCTCTCTATCCCAGGGGCATCCTTCCGGACTTCTCAGTTTTTCTATTATATTAACTAATTTTTCAAATTCTTCTTTCATTATGCAAAATTATTCTACAATTCACTTCAATTTAATTCAATAAGGAAATTAAGTTTTTAAAGAGTAAAAATTAACTTAATTTTTATAGGCAGGAAGGGAGAGAACTCAACCTCTTCTGATCGAAGAGGATGGGGAGCTCTTCTAAATTTTGCATGTCTACTTTAATTCAAGACTGTTGTAAACAAAGCCAATGAATGTTATTATTTCTATTGATCCAAAAATAGGAAGGAGGAATAATGGAAGAAGAAAATAAGAAATCAAATAAATTTATGCCACCCCTTGACATCACATCGTTGCTGGTTCCTTTCTATACGCAGGCTCTTATAAAACTTGGAGAAATGGAAGATCCTCTCTCTGGAGAAAAAGATGAAGATATTAATTTTGCAAAAAGACTTATCGATTTAATCGAACTGTTTGAGAAGAAGACAAAAGGCAATTTAATCCAGGAAGAAGAAAAATTTGTTGAATCAATTCTCCATAATTTAAGAATGTTATACTTGAAAAAAGCCAATATTATAAAAATATAGATTGAATGGAAATAAAAGAATTAAATAATATATCAACGCCTGAAAAAGAAACGTCATTAACAATTGGAATATTTGATGGAATCCATTTAGGTCATCAACGAGTAATAAGAAATTTACTCCTGACATCAAAAAGGAAAAATTTAATTCCAGTTGTAATTACATTTAATCCTCATCCAGAAAAAATCTTGGGCAAAGGCGAAGTCCGTCTTATCCAAACACTTTCCCAGAGGGTTGAAATGTTAAAAAACATGGGAATAGATAAAATCATCATTCTTAATTTCAATGAAAGATTAGCTCAGACAGAACCGGAAGATTTCATCTATTTTTTGGCAAAAAACCTGAAAATGAAAGAATTATTCATAGGAAAGGATTTTACATTTGGAAAAAACAAAAGAGGCAATTATTCTATGATTGAGAAATACAGCAAAATTCATAACTTCCAACTTAATCAGGTAAAAATTTTAAAAATTAATCGAGAAAAGATATCATCTTCTTTAATCAGGAAAAAAATTGAAGAAGGCGAAATCGAAAAAGTAAAAAAATACTTAGGAAGGCCATACTCGATAATCGGAAATGTTTCTAAAGGATACTCCAGAGGAAAAAGATTGGGAATTCCAACTGCAAACTTAATCCCGGAAAATGAGATAATTCCAAAAGGAGTCTTTATTTCTGAAGTAAAAATTAAAGAAAAAATTTATCCATCTGTAACAAACATAGGGTTCTCTCCTACCTTTGGAGGAAGCACGATTGGAATTGAAACCCATCTTTTTAACTATGAAAATGACCTCTATAGCGAAAAAATTGAAATCTTTCTGATAAAAAAAATCAGGGATGAAATTAAATTTCAGAACGAAGAGGAATTAAGATTTAGAATATCAAAAGATATAAAGATTACGAAAAATTATTTTAAAAAACGTAACTTTTAAATTTTTTTGAATAAAGATTCCCACTCTTTCAATGCCTTTTCCCTTTTATCCATTTCTTCTCTCGAAGAAGTTTTAAATTTGAAATATTCACAAACAGTAAAAACATCCTTTTTTAATGGAGGCTCAGCTGCAGGTTCTTTACATTCATTGTGAGAAAAATGATCATAAAATTGACAATTCAAACATACACGCAAATATGAATTACAGACAGGGCAGACATCTTCTCTTTTGATTGGAAATGAAACCACCACCTCGCTTCTGCAATTAAAACAAAAATACATATAAAAAAATTAACAAATAAAGGAAAATATGTCAAATTTATCCCTCTTTCCGATTAAAAGATAAAAGACATAAAACCAGCTTTATCATTGATTCACTAATGCTCAAAAAGGAGGGACCCACAGTGATGGTATATTTTTATAGAAATAAGAGGATATTGAAAAGAAGCATGGTAGAGCTATATACGCCATCAACCCTATTTACGATGCTTGAGCCTGAGCAAAACCACAAAAAAGGCAGAAGCGATTGCAAGTATATTCCCAAAAAGCGCCACAGGATCCTGAGGAATACGAAACTGCAAGTCGAGGATGGCATTTCCTAAAGATCTGGCTCGAACCACAATAAGTCCAATTCCCAGAATGATACCCCCTAAACCTATCCATTCCAGCCAAGGTTGCTCTTTTTTCATTGATATTCTCCTTTTATCAATTGATATTAATCACAACCAGCTACTTTTCCAGGGCCTCTTGGGTCAGAAAAACCATAAAATTCGCCTTCCTCACCATTAAAAATTATCGCCTGAACATCTCCCAGTCTTTTCCTGAATGAAATTTTATGACCTCTTTTTTCCAATTCTTTCAGAACGATATCTGAAAATTTTCCTTCCTCTAACACAATTTGATTCGGAATCCATTGATGATGAAACCTTGGGGCTAAGACTGCATTCTCAATAGTCATTTTAAAATCTAATAAATTCAGAATAACCTGTGCTACTGTATTAATTATTGTAGGTCCTCCTGGGGAGCCCAACGCCAGAAATGGCTTATCATCTTTCAAGATTATAGATGGGACCATCGAGCTTAACATTCTTTTTTCAGGTTGAATTGAATTCTCTTCTCCTCCAATTAATCCATATATGTTAGGATAATTTGGTTTTATGCAGAAATCATCCATTTCATTATTCATCAATACCCCTGTTCCCTTTATTGTCACTCCTGAACCATACCCTCCGTTAAGAGTATATGTGTTTGATACAACATTTCCCCATTGATCTGCCACAGAAAAATGAGTTGTTTCTTCAGATTCTTTGAATGGATCTCCAAAATCTGATTCCTTCTCATCCATTGCCTTTAAAAATTTTATTTCCTGAGCCTTTTTAAATGCATACTCCTTTGAAATAATCCTTCGCAATGGAATATTCACAAAATCAGGGTCTCCCATAAATTTAGCCCTATCCCTGAAAGCTAATTTCATTGCTTCTGTTACTATATGAATGTACTCAGCAGAATTATGTTGGAATGTGTTAAGCTTAAAATTCTCAAGAATGTTCAATATTTCAACAAGAATTGCCCCAGATGAGGGTGGCGAAGGTGTTATTATCTCATAATTTCTAAACTTAAATCTTATTGGGTTCCTCAGCTTAGCTTCATAGCTCAAAAGATCATCTTTCGTTATAAAACCTCCGTTCTTTCTCATGTCAGCTTCAATCTTAGATGCAACTTTTCCGCTGTAAAATCCAGTTTTGCCCTTTTTAGATATTGCTTTTAATGTTTTCGCCAAATCTTTTTGTATTAAAAGGTCTCCTTCTTTGTAAAAATTTCCGTTATTAAGAAAGATTTTTTTACTCTCTGCATTCTTAGAAAGATGCTTTGACCTTTTCAATGACTCTTCCAGATATTTATTAACTTTAAACCCCTTTTCTGCTAATTCAATTGACGGCTTTATCACATCTTCTAATTTTAAGGTTCCACATTTTTCTAATGCCATTGTTAAGCCTGCCACTGTCCCAGGTACTCCGATAGCAAGAAATCCTTCTGTGCTTAAATTTTCGATAACCTCTCCTTTTTCATCGAGATACATATCCCTATGAGCTTTCTTAGGAGCTTTTTCTCTGTAATCTATCAAAAATACTTTCCCATCAGCCATTCTGATAAGCATAAACCCTCCTCCTCCAATGTTTCCAGCAGGGGGAAACGTAACAGCTAAAGCAAACCCAACAGCAACTGCAGCATCCACAGCATTTCCACCTTTTTTCAGGATTTCAATTCCTACCCGTGAAGCAATCTCTGAATCTGAAGCAACAACTCCCTTTTTAAAACAAAAGACTTTATCTGGTATCAAGAACAGCAATATAACTATTATTCCAATTATTTTGCGCATTTCATCTCCTTATTTTTTCATATTTATATTAAAAATTTGAGAAGGAAGGGTGGCCAACAAACATTCATTTAAATTGAGAAGTCAACCATCTTTTGAGCGATATATCGACGAGCATCTAAAAATCTGTGAGTGAGGATAATCTCCTATATTTAGATTATCTAAAGAAAAATGATTCAACCAAAACATATCTTTATAAAAAACGTTTATTACTATTTTATTATTTTAAAAAACCTTTCCCATCGAGTTTTCGGGATAAAGGTTATGATTGTTTCAAAAATGCTCTTTATTTTTTCAAGCCCCGTTTTCAAATGCTCGCCCCTCTTTGCTTTATAAGACCAGTAAATTATCCAGGGTTTACCTTTGATATAATCTCTATGAAGAAAACCCCAAACTCTACTATCAGAACTATTGTCCCTGTTATCTCCCATAACAAAAAAACAATCTTGGGGAACTTCCACGGGTCCAAAATTATCTCTCACTATAATTTCTTCAGGAAGGAACTGACTTTTGAAATAAATTCTATTATCTTTGTGAAATTTATACGGCTCATCGAGTGGTTTCCCATTAATGAATACTCTCTTGTTTACAATTTGAATTTTTTCTCCACCAAGAGCAATGACTCTCTTCACGAAATCCTTTGTTGGGTCTTCAGGATATTTAAATGTTACTATATCCCCTCTTTTTATTTGTTTATATGGAAGAAACTTTCTTTCAAAAGAATTTGTAGCTGGAGAATATGCAAATTTATTTACTAAAAGATGGTCTCCTATCAGCAATGTATCTTCCATCGAACCCGTTGGAATCTCAAAGGCCTGAACAACATAAGTCATAACAAAGAAAACAAACAGAGCAGTTTCAACGATTAATTCAAAATATTCTCTGGATACTGAAACCTCTCTCTTTTTTTCCTCTTTTTTCGCTTCTTTTATATCCTTATTCTTCTTTCCCATACTCTACTCTCTCCTTCAAATTGTTCATACTTCTTCTCTTTCTTCTTCCAATAAGTCATGGATAGTCTGTATTCTCTTTATTAAAAAACTTCTCTTTCCGTTTGGAACAGTTACCACTACTTCCTCCCCCATTTCTTTCCCCATTAAAGCTCTCCCAACTGGCGAAGCGGTAGAAATCAATCCCTTTCCAACATCAGATTCCTCTGGAAAAACGAGTTTATAAACAACTTCTTTGTTTGTATCCAATTCAATAAGATATACCTTAGAACCGTAACCAACTTTATCTCTCGGGATATCATCGATATTTATTAGTGAAATATCTGACAATCTCTGCTTAAGCTGAGCAATCCTCGCGCTTAAGTAAAACTGCCTCTCTTTTAAATATTGATATTCCGCATTTTCACTCAAATCACCTAAGGAAGCTGCTTTTTCAAGCTCTTTTGGAATGTCTACCCTTAATTCTTTCTCCAGTTTTTCGATCTGGATCTTTAGTGTTTTCTTTATTCTTTCCATTCTTCTGAAACATCTTTAATTTTCAAATAAAATCCTCTCATTGTCAAGCAAATAAAGGATTTGCCCTCAGTAATATTATGGCAAAGATATAATCTTATTAATGTATTTTAATATAACCTACTTTTTCTTTTGTATTTTTAAGAAAAAAAAAGATTAGGGTGGATGTTAATTGATTATGACTGAAAAGTTATGATATTTTTTAAAAGTTACGGAGGAAGGTCGTGCAAAGAATCGACGTGTTGAACTTGTAGAACAATAATAGACGAAAATAAAAAATATCTCATTTGATTGAAACTGAATTAAAAAGCAAGATTTTTGATCTGACAAAAAGAATTTGATAACATCTTTTTCTATTTTCAATCGCTTGAAGGAAAATATGATTTTTAATGAAGAAGAAGCAAAGGAAAAAATCACGGAATATTCTGATAAAGGCGAAATTTTTAAAACATTGTTAAAAATTTTAAGAAATTCGGAGGAAAAATATAAAATCCATCCAAAAGCAACAGGATTTGAAATCTCTATAGATAATCAAGTGAAAGGTAAACCAAACAGAGGAATAATTAAATTCTTTTTCCATAAAGATAAAGTGGTTGGTTTCTTCTACAAGAAAAGCCTTATTCCCCATAGTCGCGATAGATTCAGCTACGGCGGTATGGAAGTAAAACCTGAATTCTCCGATGAAAATCAAATTAAATCTTGGCTAAAATTTCTCGTGTCAGGTTTCTCCCCTTCTTATAGACCAGAAAAATTCCGAAGGTCGTTTCCATTTGACATACCAGAATAAAAATTATGCTGAATCCTTAACTCTAAAAAGAGGTCAACCATCCCCTTCGCTCAGAAGATGGTTGACCTCTTTATAAAATTAAATAAAAATTCTGACGTGTTCTGAATTTTTATGCTATAATAAAAACCTTAATGAAAAAGAAATGGTAAAACTTAATCCAGGAGAGCTTCAGTTAGATTTATTCTGCAAAGGAATCAGGATTGATGAAAGTTGCACTCTGGACAAGGATGCAAGGCTATTCGCAAGGACAAGGGCTGGGCTTGGAAGCGGATTGGAAGTTATTATTCCTGGAAAGCTCAAAGATATATGGACGAACATACCTGTAGAAGAAGACTTCGCTCAAAATTCACCTTATTTACTCAAGAAAATAGAGGATGATTATTTTGTGATAGATGAAAGGAATAATCTCAAATATTTGATTAAAATTCCAGAGGAACCCAGGTGGTACAATGAAAAAACATCTTCTGAAACTTTAATGTCTATGATAGGAGTTATGCAGGGAACATACCTTGGAATTTATGTTTCAAACTCCTGCGGCTTCTGGTATTATGATCCTCCGATGAATTGTAAATTCTGCACAACAGGGTTGAACGTTGGAGTTAATGAGGTAGCTGAAAAAAAGATCGAAGATGTAGTGGAGACTGCCACTCGAGCAAAAGAAGAATCAAAGATTACATTTGTTCATTTAAACTCGGGTTATAACAGTGGAAGAGATGCTGAGGTAATGGCTCCTTATGTGAAAGCCCTTAAAGAAGAGGTTGGAGTGTTAGTCGGTGTCCAGTTGATTCCACCAAGAGAACTATGGAAAATCGACTGGCTCATAGATTTAGGAGCTGATCATTTCTCATATTGCTATGAATTTCACAATCCTGAGTACTTCGAAAAATTCCTTCCAGGAAAATTCAAACTTGTCAGACAGAAGACCTTTTTTGATGCCCTCGAACACACTTCAAAAAAAATGGGAAAAGGGAAAGCATCGGGTGAAATAATCGCAGGGGTTGAACCGATAGAAGATACTCTAAAGGCAATAGACTACATAACTGATACTGGAGCATTTCCCACTGTATGCATTTTTAGACCTGTAATTGGAGCTGACATGGAAGATTTTCCTTCTCCATCCTATGAGGATATGTATGTTGTATTTAGATATCTCTATAAATCATGCATTAAAAAAAATATCCCTACAGGGATTGTTCCGAATATTGAAGTAAGTCTCGTTGTCTTACCCGCTGATGCAAAATATCTTGTTGAAAGGGATCTTAGATACTATATCTATAACTTCAAAATGAATGTGTTGAAAATCCTCGCAAAGCCATACTTCAAGTATAAAATGAAAAAGAGGAAAATTAACATTCCCCTTGACCCAATGGAGTGGAAGGAAAAATTCTATTGAAGAACCCCGCCCCTGAAGGGACGGGATTTCAGCGAGCCTTCCGTTCAAATTGATTCTGCCCAAACAATTCCATCCTGAACCTTTCCAATCCTGATCTTTGTTAGCTCTTTCTCTCTATTTTTTAAGTTTATAACTTTTGCCTTTATGTAATTAGAAGTAAGAACTTCTCCGCTATCGAAATTATTTCTGATTACAACCCCCTCAAGCTCTTTGCCCATGAAATTTCTAATAAATTTTTCTTTTTTCTCCCTGGATAATTTTCTCAATAGAGAAGCTCTTCTGGTTTTTACTTTCTCATCAACTTTATTATTCATTTTAGAAGCCTCTGTGCCAGGTCTCGGAGAAAAAGGAAAAACATGAAGGTAATCTAAAGGAACATTTTTAACAAACTCGTATGTGCGTCTAAAATCTTCATCTATTTCTCCTGGAAATCCGACAATGATGTCAGCACCCACGCAGCTTTCAGGGAGGCTTTCTTTTAACTTATAAATAATATCTTCATATCTTTTTGCAATGGAATCCCTTCGCATCAACTTTAAAATTTTTTCGCTGCCACTCTGAATAGAAAGATGGAAATGGGGAGCTATTTTCTCAGAGGAAATTAAAGTTTCAATCATTTCTTCATTTAAAAATCTGGGATCCAGCGAGGTCAGCCTCATATAATTGACTGAATTTATTTTATTTATTTCTCTAATCAAATCTGAAAGTTTTCTTTTTGGTGAGAAATCTATTCCCCAGGAATTTATGTGAATTCCGGTGAGCACTATCTCTTTGTATCCCTCATCAGAATATTTTTTTATTTTTTCTATGATCTCCTCAGATGGAATGCTTCTACTTTTCCCTCTTACCAATGGAATTATACAAAAAGAACATTTTAAGTTACACCCATCCTGAATCTTAACAAGCGCCCTTGACCGATAAGAAACTACTTTTGAACCATTTTGTTTTTTTCCGAATGTATCAATTATTTTTTGAGGGATTGAATCTTTTTCTTCATTTAAAACTTTTAAAAATATTTCACCAAGTCTTTCCAACTCCTCTGGTTTTCTCTGGAGATAACATCCTGTCAAAACCACCCTGGCTTTTTTATCCTTTTGATTAATTTTCTTTATTAAATTTTTTACATCTCTGTCAGCTCTTGAAGTTAATGTGCATGAATTGATTATCACGATGTCAGAATCTTCGAAATTCTTTTCAAACTTATATCCATTCTCCGTCAAAGATTCTACCCATTGAAATGCTTCAGATGTGTTAGCTCGACACCCAAAATTATATACTGAAAATCTCATTTATTCATTTATTCCCTTTCACCAACTTCTTTAAATTTTCAGATTTTTTCTCAACCTCAATTTCTAAATTCTCCCTGTATTTTTGAAGTTTTTGTTTCAGGTTTTCATCCTGGAGAGAAAGAACTTCAACTGCAAATAGGGCAGCGTTTGAAGCGCCTGATTTTCCTATTCCCATCGTAGCAACAGGAACCCCTTTCGGCATCTGAACTGTCGAAAGTAATGAATCAAGTCCTGAAATGGAGCTTTCCATCGGAACTCCTATAACAGGAATTAAAGTATGAGAAGCAACAACACCTGCTAAATGAGCTGAACCACCAGCGCCAGCAATTATAATTTGCACGCCCTCCTCTTCTGCCTTCTTTACGATATTAAGAGTTCTCTGAGGAGTCCGATGAGCTGAAGTAACCTCAATTTCATAATCAACGCCAAAATCATCTAAAATTTCTAACGCATCCTTAATCTGAGGAAAATCAGAATCAGAACCGATAAGAAATAAAATTTTACTCATGTATCCTCCTCAATCTTTTAAAGAACCCCGCCATTCCTGAATCAAGTTCAGGACAGGAAATGGCGGGGATTCTTCGACGGCAAGGTATTTTATCATTAATATTGCTCGCCTTGACCTGCCCCTGAAGGGGCGGGATTGCGGCGAGCCTCCCGTTCAACACCTTTTCCAATATCCTTTCTATAGTACATCCCTTCAAAATAGATAACTGATATCGCTCTGTATATTTTTTCCATGGTAGAAGACATACTTTCATCGCATCCTGAAACTCCTAATACTCTTCCTCCTGATGTGAGAAACTCAGAATTTTTCTTTTTCGTTCCAGCATGAAACACCTCAATTCCCTTAATCGATGAAGCTTTATCCAGTCCTTTAATGATTTTGCCTGTTTCATATTTATCCGGATATCCTTTAGAGGCAACCACAACGCAACCTGATGGAAACTTACTCCATTTAACTTGCGATTTTGATATATCTCCTTCAACCGCACCAATCAGAAGTTCCATTAAATCACTTTCCATTCTGATTAAAATGGCCTGGTTTTCAGGATCTCCAAATCTGCAATTGAACTCAAGAACTTTGGGTCCATCGGAAGTTAATATCATACCTGCGTATAAAACACCTCTGAATTCATTTCCCTCTTTTTTCATGTACTGGATGGTTGGTATTATTGTTTTACTCATTATTTCCCAATAAATTTCTTTAGTTATGTATGGAGAAGGAGAAATGGCTCCCATTCCTCCTGTGTTAGGGCCTCTATCACCATCAAAGATTTTCTTATGATCCTGGGAAGTCACAAGGGGAATAACTTTCTCCCCATCTGATACCACTATAAATGAAACCTCCTGACCAGATAGAAATTCTTCTATTACAACTTTTTCTCCAGCCTCGCCAAATATTTTATTTTTCATCATTAACTCAATTGTATTTCGAGCTCCGTTAAAATCATTACATATTACTGAGCCTTTTCCTGCAGCCAGACCATCAGCTTTTATAAGTAACGGGAATTTAAATCTTTCTGAAGAAATAATTTTTACAGCCTCATCTTCAGAATACACAATTTCAAAGTCAGCCGTAGGAATGTTATATTTTTTCATAAATTCTTTGGCAAAAATTTTGCTTCCCTCGAGCCGGGAAGCTGAACGTGTGGGACCAAATATTTTAAGCCCATTTTTCTGAAATTCATCTGTTATTCCTTGCGTAAGAGGAAGCTCAGGTCCCACTACCGTGAGGTCAATTTTTTCTTTCTTAGCAAATTCTATTAAATCGAAAATCTTAGATGACTCAATGTCAACATTCTCAGCCACCCCAGAAGTCCCTCCATTTCCAGGCGCGCAGAAAACTTTATCCACAAGAGGACTCTGAGAAATTTTCCATGCAAGAGCATGTTCCCTTCCTCCGCTTCCTACAACCAGCACTCTCATAAAATTCACCTTATAATTTGTATTAAATTAAATTCTATCAACAATCAATCTATTTTTAAAGATTACGTTTTGAATCATCTAATACTAGATTCTTAGGCGAGACAACATGCTATATCCAGAGCTCAATATTTTTGACTATCTTCTCCAATCTTCTTGCTTTTTTAGACTCTTTTGTATCTTATATAGTATTATTCTGATTGGCAATGAATAAAAATATAGTGTAAATTTCTCATGGAAAAAGAAGCATGATTAAGAAGCCAGGGTTTTTAAGGAGTAAAATATGAAAAAACTCGAGCTGTATCAAAAGATTTTCATAGGTCTTATACTGGGATTAATCCTCGGGATTGTGTGGGGTAGAGCAGCAATAGCTATTGAGCCTGTAGGAAAACTCTTTATTCGATTGATAACCATGGTCGTTATCCCCCTTGTCTTTGCCTCCATATTCGTTGGAACAGCAAGCCTTGGAGATGTTAAAAAGCTGGGAAGGATAGGAGTAAAAACTCTGATTTATTATCTTTTAACCACTGCAGTCGCCATTTGCATTGGACTTCTCCTCGTTAACACCCTGAAGCCAGGATATGGTCTTGAAAAAAGTGCGCAAGAAAAACTTCTTAAGAATTATTCAGGTGAACAACAGATAAATCTGGGAGAGATTAAAAAGCTTTCCCCTGTAGATTTTATTTTAAACATTGTGCCTACCAATCCCATAAAAGCTTCCATGGAAGGAAATATGCTTCAGATAATATTTCTTGCGCTCATTTTTGGTATAGCTGTAAGCGCCATGGAACAGAGGAAATCCCAGCCTCTCATCGATTTCTTCGATGGGCTTTCTGATTCTATCATCAAGATTGTTCATATGATAATGAAGCTTGCTCCTTATGGAGTTTTAGCTCTTATAGGCGCGGTTATCGGTCGGTTTGGAACTGGAATAATAATGACACTTTTAAAATATTGCGCAGTGGTAGCCACTGGTCTTCTCATTCATACCTTCATTGTATTCCCCTTTAATTTATGGGTACTTGGGAAGGAGAATCCATGGAGGTTTTTTAAAGGGATGAAGGATGCAATGCTTATGGCTTTCTCTACCTGTTCTTCCAGTGCCACCCTTCCTGTAACCATGGAAAATTGTGAAAGGTTAGGAGTTCCTCGATTTATATATAGCTTTGTCCTCCCCCTGGGTGCTACAATTAATATGAATGGAACAGCCCTTTATCAGGGTGTTTCCGCAGTCTTCATTGCCCAGGTCTACGGAATACCACTTACCCTCCCGGACCAGCTTACCATAGTTCTAACAGCTACAGCCGCTGCCATAGGAACTGCTGGAGTTCCTGGAGTTGGTATGATAATGCTGACCATGGTATTAAGAGCTGTGAATGTTCCTCTGGAAGGCATAGCATTGGTCCTGGGAGTGGACAGATTTCTTGATATGCTCCGAACCGTGCCCAATGTTCTTGGAGATGCCACATGTGCTGTGATAATGGCAAATATTGAGAAAAGAAGAGAGGCAATAAGCGATACCTTAATCCGTAAATAAACTTAATCAATTAGTAACTGACTCTTTTTTAATTGAATTAATCAGTAAAGTTAATTTATAATTTCTTTATGGCAAAATGGGTATACATTGAAAATATTGGAGAACATTTAGCTGAAGAAATAACAATAAAGGGATGGGTCTATAATAAAAGGTCAAGCGGGAAAATAAGATTCCTTTTAGTCAGGGATGGCACTGGATTAATTCAATGTGTTGTATCAAGAGAAAATAAAGATGACCCCATATTTGAAACTTTTGATAGTTTAACTCAGGAATCATCATTAATAGTCACAGGAAAACCCAGAGAAGATAAAAGAGCTCCTGGAGGATATGAGTTAGAAGTTTCTGACATAAAAATTATCCAGATAGCAGATGAATATCCAATAACACCAAAAGAACATGGTATTGCTTTTCTTATGAATCATAGACATCTCTGGTTACGTTCATCAAGACAACATGCCGTGTTGAGGATAAGGGCTACGATAATAAAAGCCATCAAAGATTTTTTTGATGGAAATGGATTCATTCTTCTTGACACTCCAATCTTAACTCCAGCAGCCTGTGAAGGAACCACAACTTTATTCGAAACCAATTATTTCGATGAGAAAGCTTTTCTAACCCAGAGTGGTCAGCTTTACAATGAAGCAAATGCCATGGCTTTTGGCAAGGTTTATTGCTTTGGGCCTACTTTTAGAGCTGAAAGAAGTAAAACTCGAAGACATCTTATGGAATTCTGGATGGCAGAGCCTGAAATTGCCTATGCTGATCTTGAATATATCATTAACCTTGGAGAAGACTTAATCGTATACATAGTTGAAAAGGTCTTAGAGAAAAACAAAAAAGAGCTTGAAACTCTCAACAGAGACACAAAAAAACTTGAAATTATAAAAAAACCCTTTCCAAAAATCCGATACGATGATGCTGTAGAAATCCTCCACAAAAAAGGTTCTGGAATAAAATGGGGTGATGACCTGGGTGGAGACGAAGAGACCATAATCTCAGAATCATTCGAAAAGCCAGTTGTAATCACTCATTATCCAGCAAAGATTAAGGCATTTTACATGGAGCCAGACTCAGAAAGGCCTGATTTAGCCCTCTGCATGGATATGTTAGCACCCGAAGGCTACGGCGAAATTATCGGAGGTAGCCAAAGAATTCATGACAAAAATGTCCTTTTAAAGAGAATGGAAGAATTCAACCTTCCAAGAGAAAATTATGAATGGTATATAGATTTAAGAAGGTTTGGCTCAGTTCCCCATGCAGGGTTTGGCCTTGGACTTGAAAGAACAGTTGCCTGGATATGCAAAATTGAGCATATAAGAGAAACAATTCCCTATCCAAGGCTTCTCTACAGAATATATCCATGAATAAAGTAGGAATCATATCTTTAGGATGTGCAAAAAATACTGTGGATTCTGAGGTGATGCTCGGAACGCTCAAAAAAAAAGGTTATGAAATAACAAATAAGATAAACGAAGCCGACACAATAATAATAAATACCTGCGGGTTTATCGATGAGGCGAGAAAGGAATCAAGGGAGGCCATCTTAGAGGTTCTGCCTCTTAAAAAAGAAAATAAAAGAATAGTTATTACGGGGTGTATGTCTGAAAGATACAAAAACTCTTTAAAATATGAATTCCCTGATGTGGACGTTTTTCTCGGAGTAAATGATGTGGAAAGAATTGTTGATATACTGGAAAAAAAACAAAAACCCTTCTCTTCAACTCCTTACATCTACTCAGAAAAATCTCCGCGATTACTTTCCACTCCAAAAAACTGGACATACATTAAAATAGCAGAGGGATGTTCCCATTCCTGTTCATTCTGCTCGATTCCCTCGATAAAAGGTGATTTTCGGTCAAGAACAATTGATTCTATTGTAAGGGAAGCGGAAATTTTAGCAAACAGAGGAATAAAAGAGATAAATCTAATTTCTCAGGATACAACTTCCTACGGAAGAGATTTGGCGTTGAAACATGGTCTTTTAAAACTTCTTAAAAAATTATCGAACGTAAAAGGAATCGAATGGATTAGAATACTCTATGGATATCCAGATGAAGTTTATGATTCTCTTTTAGATACGTTGAAGGAAGAGAAAATCTGTCCATATCTTGACATACCTGTGCAGCACTCTGAAGAAAAAATTTTAAAGAAAATGGGAAGGGGGATGGATGGGAAAAAGATTTTAAAATTTTTAGAAAAAGTTAGGAAAGAAGTGCCAGACATTGTTATCAGAACATCAATCATTGTGGGATTTCCTGGGGAAGGAGAAAATGAATTTTCGAATTTGATTGATTTCATCAAAGAAGCAAGATTTGATCGGCTTGGGGTTTTCACTTATTCAAAAGAAAACGGAACAAAAGCTGAACATTTAGGAGACCCAATCCCAAAAGAAGAAAAAATGAGGAGAAAAAACATTCTTCTTAGACTCCAGAAAGAAATATCCCTTGAGAAAAACGCAACGCTGCTCGGAAAAGAAATGAAAATTCTAATCGAGGGCACCTCCGATGAAAACCCCAATTATTTTATAGGAAGAACCAAAGTTCAGGCTCCTGAAGTAGATGGTTATTTTTATGCAAGGAAAAACAGGTTTATAAAAAAAGACTTCTTAACAGCAAAAGTCGAGAAAATTGGATACCATGACCTTTTCGGGAAAATCATAGGTGAATAATCTAAGCAGATTGGTTTCCACATTTTTTGGAGTTGGTTACTTTCCTCTCATCCCAGGAACAACAGCAAGTTTTATTTCTGCAGCTTTATATTATTTCTTTTTAAGAAATCAACCTAATATTCTAATTCTGATATTAATTCTTTTTCTTACCGTGACAGGAATTCCTACTTCCACCGCATCTGAAAAATATTTTCTCAAAAAGGACGCAAAGCCGATTGTCATTGATGAAGTAATAGGTCAGATTGTATCTCTTTTTATGATACCTGCAACTCAGAAGAATGTACTGCTTGGCTTTATACTTTTCAGATTCTTTGATATCGCAAAACCTTTTCCAGCAAGATATCTCCAAAGGCTAAATGGCGGATGGGGCATAGTCCTTGATGATGTATTTGCTGGAATCTGGGCAAACATTTTCCTTCGAATATTAATTACAATTTTCAAATGAGAGCTGAAATAATTACAATCGGATCAGAACTTCTTTCGTTTTATTTTACAGAAACTAATTCAATGTATTTAACAAGGAAGCTCGAAGAAAATGGAATTATCGTCGGATTTAAAACCACGGTTGGAGATAATGAAGACGATATTATAAATTCAATAAAAATAGCGACATCGAGAGTTCCGATATTAATAACCACAGGAGGACTTGGACCAACTGAAGATGACATTACAAAAAGTGCTTTCTCAAAAGCTCTTGCTAAAAAATTAATATTTTCAGAAGAAATCCTTCATAAGATAAAAGAAAGATTTAAGAAAAAAGGAATTGAAATGCCTGAAATCAATGTAAGACAGGCTTTTTTCCTTGAGGGAGCTGAAATACTGGATAATGAAGTAGGTATTGCTCCTGGGATGTGGATAGAAGATGAATCGAACAAAATTGCAATTTTGCCAGGTCCTCCTTCTGAGTTAATCCCGATGATGGAAAAATATGTGATTCCTAAACTGAGAAAATTAGCTCCATATCATATCTCAAGAAAAACTTTAAAAATTGCAGGATTGAGCGAATCTGAAACCGATTCAATGATATCTGATATCTATCGAAACATTAAAAATCCAAGGGTAACTCTCCTTGCTTATCCTGGACAAATCGAAATACACATTCTTGGAAGGAGTAAAAAAAGCCAGAGTGAAGCTGAAGAGACGGTAGAAGGGTTAGCTTTAAAATTTAAAGAAAGGCTCGGTGATAATGTATTTTCCACTTCTGAAAAATCTCTTGAAGAACATTTGGGTGAACTCCTGAGGGAAAGAAATGAAACTTTAGCAATTGCTGAATCATGCACAGGGGGCCTCCTTTCATCAAGAATTACAGATGTACCAGGAAGTTCAGATTATTTCGAAAGGGGCATAATATGTTATTCAAATCAATCTAAAGTTGAAATGATTGACGTAGAAAAAAAACTTTTAGAAATACATGGAGCTGTCAGTCGGGAAGTATCGATTGCTATGGCTGAAAGCATCAGAAAAAAAAGTAAAACTACATATGGAATTGGCATAACTGGAATTGCAGGACCTGCTGGTTCAACCAAAGAAAAGCCAGTGGGTCTTGTCCATGTTGCTCTTTCATTTGAAGGAGGCTATAAACATTCAAAAAATCAATTTTTTGGAACAAGGTCTCAAATAAAATTTCAGGCTACTCAAAAAGCTTTAGACATGCTGAGAAGACATATAATAGAAAAAAGTAATTATAAAACATGATATTGATTTGATCATTTAATGAGAACATTCATAGCCATCGATTTTCCAGAAGAAATAAAAAAATTGATTTATGAAAAAATAGATGTATTAAAAAAATTTGAAGCAAATATTAAATGGATAAGAGAGGAGGGAATACATCTGACACTCAAGTTTCTTGGGGAGATAGACGAGAACAAACTAAATTTAATCAATAATAAATTGAAAAAAATATCTGAAAGCATACCTTCTTTCTCTCTTATTGTTCAGGGAATGGGAACTTTTCCTGAAAGATCAAAATCTCCAAGGGTGATATGGATAGGAATAAAAGAGGAAACTAATTTAAAGCGGCTACAGGAAAACATAGAAGAAGAGATGGAAAAACTGAGCTTTCAGAGAGAAACAAGAAAGTTTTCTCCCCACATTACTATAGGACGGGTAAAAGATTCCAAACATATCACCAAAATTCTTGATGTGATAGAAAAGGAAAGAGAAACATTGTTTGGTAAAATAAAAGTAAAAGAAATTATCTTATTCAGAAGCATATTGAAACCTGATGGAGCACAATACATTCCATTGGAAAAATCCCCTTTACAAAATGCTTGACATAAAATTTCAAAAGGACTGGGAAGGATGAAAATTTCAGTAATAGGCGGAGGCTCCTGGGGAACAGCATTCTCTCTTTATTTAACCCGTCTTGGATATAGGATAAATCTATGGGTTCGAGAAGAAGATATTGTGGAATACATAAAAAAATACAGAGAAAATAATATTTTTCTCCCAGGATTTATCCTGCCAGATTCATTAAAACCAACCGGAGATTTCAAAGAAGTTTTTTCTGATGCTGAAGTTATTTTTTTTGCAGTGCCATCTAAATTCTGCAGAGATCTATTTCAACAAACCTCTCCTTTTATAAAAAAAGATGTACCGTTAATAAGTTTAACAAAGGGGTTCGATGTCATATCACTAAAAAGAATCTCAGAATTAATGGAAGAAATTTTTATTCCATCACCTCCTATCGCTGTGCTTTCAGGTCCAAGTTTCTCAAGAGAAGTTGCAAAGGGATATCCCACCGCAGTTGTAGTAGCATCAAAAAATAAAAAATTAATGAAATTCATCCAAAGCCAGATTTCTTCTTCTCAATTTCGTATCTATACGAATTCAGATGTAAAAGGGGTTGAATTAGCAGGGGGTTTAAAAAATGTGATTGCCATTGCTGCAGGAATTGTTTCAGGTCTCTCTATGGGTTATAATGCATTAGCAAGTTTAATGACTCGAGGAATTGCAGAAATTTCAAGACTCGGAATAAAAATGGGAGCTAAAAGGAAAACATTCTATGGACTGGCAGGGATTGGCGATTTGATTTTAACATGTACAGGGGAGTTGAGCAGGAACAGAAAGATAGGAATCGAATTAGCAAGAGGAAAAAAATTAGATGAAATTATTCTTGATTCAGGTCAGGTTGCAGAGGGTGTCACTTCAACGTATGTGGCTAAGAAATTATCCGAAATAAATAAAATTGAAATGCCTATAACAGAAAAAATATATGAAACCCTTTATGAAGGAAAGGATATAAAAGTTGCTATATCTGAGCTAATGACAAGAAAATTGAAAGAAGAATGACTCTCTATATTTCTTATAAAATAGATAGTAAAGAAATTCATTACATTCTCGAAAAGAAAAAAACTTCTCTTGGAAGAGCTTCAGGAAATGACGTGGTCATTCCTGATATATCAGTGTCCCGTCATCATGCAGAAATAATAAAAGAAGGGGATACTTTTCGGATAAAAGACTTAGATAGCAAGAACGGAACATTCTTAAATTCAAAAAAAATAAAAGAATCTATAATTGAATCAGGTGATACCATAAAATTAGGTAAATTTGAAATAAAAGTTTCTCAAAGGGAATCAGAGGTTGAAATCACAGAAGAAGCAGATTCATGGGTTACAATGATAAAATCTGTTGACGAAGTCTCTCCTCTCATAAAGGGAGAAATAGTGGAAAAAGAAAAGATAAAACTTTTAGGAGGAATTCTGAAGTTTGGCAAAAGTTTGATATCAATAAAGAATCAGGAAGAAATATTAAAATATCTTGTGAATTCAATTTTTGAACTTACCCCTTCCGAAAGAGTATCAATTTTACTATTAAGCAAGGAAAATAATAGCCTTGAACCCATAATTTTTTTGCAAAAAGTGGAAAGGGAGAGAAAACTTTCTTTGAGTAAAACCATTGTAAATAAATCAATTAATGAAAAAGTTGCTATCCTCTTTTCTGGCTCATCGATTGATCACAGATTTGATGAAGCTGAAAGCATAAGAATATACGGAATTAAATCGGCCATAAGTGTACCTTTATGGATCGAGGATTCGGTTCTCGGTCTTATATATGCTGACTCCCGCGATGAAAGAAATAAATTATCAAATGAACATTTAGAAATTTTATCAATTTTAGCAAATTACGCAGGGATAGCGCTCCATGAGTTTGACTTAACACAAAAATTAGCAGAAGAGATTAAAATGAGAGAGAAACTGGAGAGATATCATTCTCCAGGTATTGTCTCAAGACTTATGGAGCTAACCCAGCAAAAATTGGGATTTTCAGAAAAGGATGTTTCTGTTTTGTTTCTTGACATTGTGGGGTTTACTTCAATTTCTGAAGAATTAGAGCCCTCTGAAGTCGGCCTACTTTTGAATTATTTTTTTTCAGAAATGACCGAAATAATTTTTGAAAACGAAGGGACGCTCGATAAATATCTTGGAGATGGACTGATGGCTATATTCGGAGCCCCATTTTCCCAGATAAATCACGCAGAAAGAGCTGCTAAAACTGGATTGGAAATGATAAGAAAAACAAAGAAAATAAATATGGAATCTGCCTTTAAAAAAGAAATAAAGGTCAGAATCGGAATCAATAGTGGCAAAGCAATCGTGGGTGATTTTGGTTCGCTTAAAAGAATGGAATATACATGCATTGGAGATACGGTAAACCTTGCATCTCGTTTTCAGAACGCTATCGCAGAGCCAAATCAATTAATAATAGGAGAAAATACATATAATCTTATAAGAGATAAATTCAAAACAAATTTTTTAGGTGAGAGAAAGATTGAAGGTATAAAAAGATATGTAAGAGTATGGGAGGTAGTAGAATAAACTTTAATTTTATGAATAAAAAATTATTAATATATTCTTTTGTGTGTGCTTTCTTAATTCTATTCTATCTCTGTGTACCCTCCCAGGTTAACCTGATTAAAAAAAGAGAAAAAGATCCTTTGTATCAGTTAAACATGGGGCTTTTATTCCTGAATGAGGGAAAGATAGATCTTGCGATAATCCATTTACAAAAATGTGCTCAACTGGATCCTAAAAATTATAAGACATACAATGCCCTTGGCTTATCATACACAATAAAAAGAGAATGGGATAAGGCAATTTCATATTTTGAAAAATCTTTGGGTATAAATCCAGAGTTTACCGAGGTTCATAACAATTTAGGAATTATTTATCAGGAGAAAGGAGATTTTGAGAGAGCAAAAAAAGAGTTTGAGAAAGTGATATCCGATCAAAATTATCAACAGAAAGAAATTTCTTATTACAACCTTGCAAGATTGTACTACATTCAAAAAAATTATGAAGAATCCTTTAAAATGATAAACTTAGCGATAGAAAAAAGAAACCACTATTCTATTGCTCACAACTTAAGAGGTATCTTACTCCAAGAAAAGGGAAAGTTAAAAGAAGCAGAACATTCATTCAGAAAAGCCCTTGAATTTACTCCAGATGATGTTGTAATAAATGAAAATCTAATAAGAATTCTTATAAGATTGGATAAGAAAGAAGAAGCTTTAATGATTTTAAATAAAATCCTTCCCCTTGCTCAGGATCAAGAAACAAGGGAAAGACTCAAAAATATTCTGGAACAGAATAAATAAATAACTCAGTGTGCTGTCCCATAAATATCTTCGCAAACAAAGAATTTCTCCTAAAGCACACTGAAGGGGTATGGGGAAGAGGCTTCCCCATGTCTGGAGGGTGCTCAGCGAAGCGTCTAAGGGGGGCTTGCCCCCATAGGGAAAGTGTCGTGTCACATAAGAATAACGAAAGATATTTAAGTGACACGACACTAGTGTGCTGTCCCTTAAATATCTATAGCAAACGCATAAAATATTGTTACATGTAGGGCAAGGCTTTAGCCTTGCATTAAGCAACCCCCGAATCAAGTTCGGGGCAGGCTCTAAAGGGTTGCCCTACAATTTATTTAATGCGTTTGTAT
>JBFLYD010000029.1 GCA_040756905.1 Acidobacteriota bacterium | reverse complement strand
AGGAAAAGAAAGTCATCCTTGACTCAATCCAGCCACTCTGAGGTATAATGAAAATTCAGCGTCACTTCGCTCCGACAGGTGGCCGGTTTCAATCAGAATCAGTGGCCAGATTCATCGGAATATGCATAGGGTCGGTGGAACCTGAGATTTTTTCTTTTCTTGTCCCCACGATAAATTAGATATAACAATTAAACTAAAAATAATCATTAAGAAAACTTTAAAAACTTTTGGAAATCTCTCTTTCATTTTCATTTCCTTCTCCTCCATCTAAATAAAAAATAAATTTTACTCCTGAATGTACCTTTTTATCAATAAAGAGGTCTCTGAAAAAGTAATTATGTATCAACAAAATAACTTTCTAAAATTTGATACTTTATATTGTGGATATATAAGAGACCTCTTAAAAAGCTCCAAATGCAAGTGTCATGGCACTCAAAATTGTTTTTGTTATTTTATTGTGCCATGACCTTTCCCTATGGGAGAAAGATCTCCTTAGACGCTTCGCTGAGCAGCTCATAGGAGCCTTTCGGAGAACTGAAATATTAGGAGAATTAATCACTTCCCTTTTATCCGAAAGGCTCCTAGCACTGCCCTTAAGGGCAGTGTGTAAAAGGTTTTTATTTAAATTTAAATCATCTATTTCCATGCACCAGAATGGTGCATGTAGGAGGGTGCGGAATACATATTCCGACACCCTCCTATGTTCGGGGAAGTTCCTTCTCCATACCTCTTCAGTGTGCTTTAGGAGAAATTGTTTGTTTATGTAGATATCTATTGGACAGCACACTAAGCGCAGTGAAGCTTTGAGTGCAGGCGTACTTCCTGTACGTTGAAGCGATAAAGCTGAGACTGCAACGCAGCAGATGGACTTTTTCAGAGGTCTCATAAAAAATTAGTGACACTTACGAATTTTTTTAAATTTGAACAAAGGAAAAAGGAGACAGGCTACTTTTTTTGATCGATAACACAAGATTAAAATATATAAGTTGCTTTAAAAGCAGATTTGGTGAAAAAAGTAGCCTGTCTCCTTTTTCTTTCCCCTTTTTCTTTCAAGAATCACTTGTTTCTTAGGTATTTAGATGCTTGTCGATATATCGCTCAGAAGATGGATGACCCCTTCTGAAAAATTCATATGGCTCCCTAATTTGCAAAAATTGATATCCAAATAAATTCATTGTAAACTTAAAAGTGGAGGTTTCAATAATGAAAAAAATTGAAGAGCTTCCTGCTTCCAAATTAAGATGGAAATGTGAATTAGAATCTATTCCTGAAGAAATTCCAGAAGAAATAAGTGCTCTTGAAGGAATAATCGGACAGGATAGAGCCATTAATGCCATAAAATTGGGATTGGAGATTGAGAATCCTGGCTATAATATTTTTATAAATGGACCTGTGGGAACAGGCAGGACTACAACTATAAAAAAACTCCTTGAAAAATTAGGAAAAAAAGAAGAAAGGCCGAATGACCTTTGCTATTTAAACAATTTCAAAAACCCGGACATGCCAATCCTGATTTCTCTTCCTGCAGGGTACGGAAAAGAGCTCAAAAAGGATATGGAAAATCTGATTGATTCGCTCAGAACAAACATCCCTGCAATCTTTGAAAGTGAACTTTACCAATTGAAGAAAAAAGGTATTTTTGAAAGATTCGAAGAAAATCAACGAGAAATTCTTAGAAATTTTGAGAAAAAAGTAGTAGAAAAGGGATTCAAGTTAGTTCAGCTCAGATTGGGACCATTTCTGAAACCAGCCATACTTCCAGTGGTGGATGGAAATACTATCGAGTTTGAAGAACTTGAAAACCTTACTGAAACTGGAAAATTTCCAAAAGAAAAATTGGAGCAGATTAAAGAATCTCAGGGCGATTTGATTAATGAGATGGAAGATATATTGAAACAAAGCAAAGAATTAACAAAAGAATTGAGCAAAAAAATGGATGAGTTAAATGACCAGGCAATACTTCCCTATCTTGAATCTCTCCTGAATGAAATAAAAGATAAATACGAAAATCAAAAGCTAAATCAATACTTTAAAGATGTAAAAGAAAACATAATGAAAAACCTGGAACTCTTCCAGGAAAAAGAAGAGAGTTCAGAAGATTTAAAGAAAGTCTCAGCAGAGGACCAATTTCTTAAGTTTTCAGTTAATGTAGTAGTAGACAACTCGGAAACAAAAGGATCGCCAATCATAATAGAAACCTCTCCCTCGTACAAAAATTTATTTGGGACTATTGAAAGAGAAGTGGACAGGAAAGGTATACTTAAGGCAGATTTTACAAAGATTAAAGCTGGATCACTCTTAAGAGCAAATGGAGGGCATTTAGTCCTGAATGCAACAGACATGATTATGGAACCAGGAGTCTGGCCTACGTTGAAAAGAACTCTCCGAAATGGTGTCCTTGAAATTCAATCAGTAGACCCTTTTTATTTAATTTCAACAAGTGCTCTTAAACCAGAACCAATTGAAATAAAAGTAAAAGTAATTTTAATCGGAAATCCTTATCTCTATTACCTTCTGTATTATTACGATGAGGAATTCAGAAAAATATTTAAGATTAGAGCTGATTTCGATACAGTAATGAAAAATACACCGGAAAATATTACCCAGTATAATTCTTTTATAAATATGATTTGTAAAGAAGAAAATCTTCTTCCTTTTGAAAAAGAAGCTGTAGCTGCAGTTACTGAATTTGGAGTTAAACTGGCAGGAAGAAAAAATAAGCTCAGCACAAGGTTTAATGTGGTTGCAGATTTAATAAGAGAATCCAATTACTGGGCTAAAAAGGATGGAAAACAAAAGGTGGATGCCTTTTCTGTTGAAAAAGCAATTGAAGAATGGAGAAAAAGAGTTTCATTAACAGAAGAAAAAATTCAGGAAATGATCGAAGAAGGACTTATCATGATAGATACAGAAGGAAAAGTTGTGGGACAGGTAAATGGCCTTTCAATTTTCCATCTTGGAGAATATACATTCGGAAAACCAACAAGAATATCAGCGCGAACTTCCATTGGAAAAACAGGTGTTATTAATATTGAAAGAGAGGCTGAGTTAAGTGGAAAAGCCCATAATAAGGGTGTTTTAATCCTTGCTGGTTATATAAAGGGAAAATATGCCCAGGACAAACCTCTTGCTATGGATGCAACACTTTGCTTTGAACAATCCTACAGTGAAATCGATGGTGATTCTGCTTCTTCAACTGAAGTCTATGCAATTCTCTCATCCCTTTCAGGATTACCATTAAGACAGGACATTGCGGTTACAGGGTCTGTAAATCAAAAGGGAGAAATTCAACCCATTGGTGGTGTTAACGAAAAAATCGAGGGTTTTTATAAAGTCTGTAAAGCAAAGGGCCTTACAGGAACTCAGGGAGTCATTATTCCATACCAGAATGTGGAAGATTTGATGCTGAATAAAGAAGCAGTCGAAGCTGTGGAAAAACGAAAGTTTCATGTATACCCTATTAAGTCAATCGATGAAGGAATTGAAATTCTAACAGGAGTTGAAGCTGGCGAAAGAAAAGAAGATGGAAGTTTTCCGGAAGGAACCGTAAACTATATGGTTGATAAGAAGCTTCGGGAATTCGCAGAAAAAATAATTGAACTGGAAAAAGTAAGATTTTAATTCCTTGAGTAAACTATCTCTCCTCCTATTATTGTCATTATAACTTCTGTTTTTAAAATTTCTTCTGGAGGAATAAGCATGATGTCTTTTGAAAGAACAACCACATCAGCCAATTTTCCTTTTTCTAAAGAGCCTTTAATATCTTCTTCAAATGATGCATATGCGGCATCAATCGTAAAAGCTCTCAGAGCCTCTTCCCTTGTCATCTTCTCTTCAGGATGCCAACCTCCTCGAGGCCACTCATTATGGTCCTGCCTTGTGATCGCAGCATAAAATCCCCATAAAGGATTGGGGTCTTCAACAGGAAAATCAGAACCAGCAGCAATCCTTGCCCCGGTCCTTAAAAGGGAACGCCAGGCATAGGCGCCCTTTGCTCTCTTCTCTCCCAATCTTTTCTCCGCCCAGTACATATCTGAAGTAGCATGAGTTGGCTGCATCGATGGTATAACCTTTAATATTGAAAATCTGGGTATATCAGATAGAAGTAAAACCTGGGCATGTTCAATTCTTAATCTACAATCTTTTCCATTGATTTCTTTCAATACCTTTTCATAAACATTCAGGGTAATATGGTTTCCTTTATCTCCAATAGCGTGAACGCAAACCTGGAATCCGTTTTCAACTGCCTTTTTGGTTATTTCAAAAAGCTTTTCTTCGCTTGTCATCAACAGCCCATAATTTCCAGGGTCATCGTTGTAAGGTTCAAAAAGAGCTGCTCCTTTTGAACCGAGTGCTCCATCGATGAATAATTTAACACTTCTAATGGATAATTTATTGTTATAAAGTGCTATTTCTGGGCCTGTTTTTAAATATTTTTCAAGAACTTTTTCACCGCCGAGCATTGCATAAATTCTTATTTTAAGCAAATTTTCATCAGCCAGCTCTTTATAAATCTTTATTGTCTCCTCTGAAACACCAGCATCATGAACTCCAGTTAAACCAAGCTCAAGACATTTCTGCTGGGCGACTTTGGCGCTCTCTTTTCTCCACTCAAAACTCCTTTCTGGAATATGCCTTGTGATTAAATCCTGTGCTTCATCAATAAATACTCCTGTTGGGTTTCCATATGAATCTCTTATTATTTTTCCTCCGGCCGGGTCTTTTATTTCCCTTGTAATCTTTGCAATCTCCATAGCTCTCTTATTAGCCCACCCAGCATGCCCGTCAACCCTTGTCAAATAAACTGGATTATCAGGTGCCACTTCACTGATCTCTCCATGGGTTGGGAATTCTTTTTTCTCCCAGTCTTCATGATCCCATCCTCCTCCAAGAATCCACTCTCCGGGCTTATATTTATTTAAATTCTTCTTAATAATTTCAACAATCTCATCAATGCTTTTTGTACCCACAAAATTAAGACTTCTCAATCTTTCTCCGAGGCCTATGAAATGGACATGGCTATCAATTAAACCAGGAATTATAGTTTTTCCTTCCAAATCTATAATCTTCGTTTGCTTTCCAATATAGGCTCTTATATCAAAATTACTTCCTACAAAAAGAATCCTTTCTCCTTTAATCGCTATTGCCTGAGCAAGAGGGATTTTACAATCCATCGTTATCACATTTCCATTCGTAAGGGCTAAGTCTGCAACCATTCTTTCCTCCTGAGAACTGATTTTAAGATTCATAGTTAAAAAAACTATAATAAATATTGCAAAAATGAAATAAAAGTTAATTTTTCCCATTCGTCCTCCCTTTAGTTATTTTTGTAAGCACTTAAAGTCTTTTGGTAAAAAATTAATACAAACGCACAAAATATTTTTACATGTAGGGCAAGGCTTTAGCCTTGCATCAAGCAACCCCCGAATCAAGTTCGGGGCAGGCTCTAAAGGGTTGCCCTACAAATTATATATTGCATTTGTATTAATTTAACTTTGCTGTCCAAATTATCACCACCATAAAACTTTAAGTGCTTCCTTATTTTTTATATCTTTTCTGATTAAAGGATTCAAGAAAAATATTTGAATGCCATCTTTGATAAGAATCCCAAAAGTGTAGCAACTGCAGTGCTAATTAAAGCAGAAATTAAAGCGATTCTCTTTCCAAGCTCCTTCCACATAACTACAAAAGTGGAAAGACATGGAATATAAAATGTTACAAAAATGGTAAAAGTAAAGAGCTGAGAACTATTTAATACATCTGATATATTATTGAACGAGATACCGAGCGCTTGTAATAACATTATCAATGTAAGTTCTTTTCTAAAAAAGCCGAATATTATTGTAGTTCCAACTGCGGAAGGAAGCCCCAGAACACCTGAGGTAAGGGGCGTGAATATAGAATTAATTAAACTATCTGCATTAATCCATTGAAATACACTCAGCACAATACTTCCGATTATTAATATAGGAAGCGCATGATTAATAAAAAATTTAATCTGCAGAAATGCCTTCTGGAAAGTGATTTTTGGCGAAGGTAATTTGTAGGTGGGAATCTCCAGAGTCAGTCCAGGAGTGGATGAAGGAAATAGAGTCATTAAAATCTTTCCTATAATTCCGATCAAAAATATTGAAAAAATATATAATCCCAGAGCATAGAATGGACCTAAATAAAAAGCTACAATAGCGGATATTATTGTAATCCTTGCAGAACACGGGATAAAAGGAATTAACAGCGAAGTAACAATTCTATCCCTTTCTGATTCAAGTATTCTTGTGGACATAACAGCAGGAACATTACAGCCATATCCTAAGATAAACGGAGGGATTGACTTTCCATGAAGTCCAATTTTATGCATAAAAGTATCCATTAAAAATGCAGCTCTTGAAAGATATCCAGAATCTTCAAGCAGAGACATCAAAAATGTTAATGGCAGTAAATAGGGTATTACTATAGCAATTCCTCCTCCAAGCCCTTGAAATGCTCCATCCAGTACATACCTTAAAATAGAAATATTGATACTCTCCTGAATAACTGCTCTAACGGCATCAAAGGGAATTATTAATAATTCTTCAAGAAAAGATCCAATTTTTACTACAAAAAAGAAAAACCCAATAAAAATAAATAAAAGAAATACATAGCCGAAAACAGGATGCATCAAAAACTTATCGATATAATCATCAATTGTTATTTTTCTTCCATGTTTAATTGAAGTTGAACTTTCAGCTATTTTCATTGAGATGTTATGCCTCTGGGAAGATATTATTTCTAAGAATGTATCACCCTCCTTCGAAAGGATTTCTTCTCTTATTGAAACGATTGAGTCTTCTAATTCTTTACATTGACTTAAAATTTCTTTCTCTATTACTTCATTTCCCTCAAGCAATTCTATTAAGAAAAATCTTTTAGGATATCTTAATCTTTGGGTTAAATTAGGAAAATTTAGCTGCTTCTTGACTTTATCAAGCATTTCATTTATATGAGTAGTAAAAAAAAGAAAATCTTTTTTTTCAGGAAATAAATAGGTCTCAAAAACTTTTTGGAGTAATTCTCTTACACCTTTCCCATACAACGCAATAGTGGGAACTACAGGAGCTCCTATTTTTTCTTCAAGTTTTTTATAATCTATCAGAATGCCCTTTCTTTCAGCATCATCAATCAAATTAAGGGCAATCACAAAAGGAACTTTTAATTCCTTTAATTCAAGGGTTAAATCGAGACTTCTTGAAAGAACAGAAGCATCGATTACATCAACAATAAGGTCAATATCATTGTAAAGAAGGTATTTAATTACTTCTTCTTCTGCTCTATCTGATGGATGCAAAGAATATGTTCCTGGAAGATCTACTATTTCAAACAATCTTCCTTTGATGTTTACTACGCTATAAGTAAATTTAACAGTAGTTCCAGGAAAATTTGAAACTTTTGATTTAAAGCCTGCGATTGAATTAAATAGGGTGCTTTTTCCGCTATTGGGCTGGCCTATCAGGACAATTTTAGGTATTTTTTCTTTGTTCATCAGATATTTCTACAATTATCTTGGAGGCAATTCCTCTTCCAATCGCTACTTTTATGTTACTGGTAATATTTCTTAAAAGCACCGGTCCTCCAAATATTCCAGATTGATCTTTTTTAATCAAATCACCCTCATGAATGCCCAAGGAGAAAAGTCTTCTTAAAAGACCCTTCCCTCCTCTAATTTCTTTAACTTTAAGCAATTTAAAATCAGGTGCTTCAAGTAGAGTAAGATGTTTCATGCTAATTTAAAATTAGATTCATTCTCATTTTTAACTTTAATCTAATTCCCTCTTCCTGTCAAACAAATATCTTTTTGGAAATTGATTAAAGTTACGTATGACAAGAAATTATCTTAATATTTTCCTTGGCAGCAAGGGTGGCGGAGAAAACCGTCACGAATGCGTAGCGGGCATGGTTTCCTCCCCAATTAATAATTGGGGAGGAAGAGCGAAGTATGAGTGCCGAGCTGTTATTTTCCTCGCTGGGGAAAATACAGCGTGTTTTCGAAGTCACCCTTGCTGCCCAAATTATTAAACCACCGATAAAGCTTAACTTGTTGCAACATTTCTGGTTCTTGCATTCTTTATAGGGATAGTTTATATATTTTGAGAAAAATATGAGAAAGACTGATAGAATTGCTTTAATCCTAATCGTTATATTTACCTGCCTGAAACTTATCAACCTCGATTCCGATCCCCCTCCTTTCATGTCTGTTGCAGAATATGGAGACCCAGCCCAATACGCCTATAATGCAAGGAACAAGGTTATCTTTGGAACATGGGAAATAGACGAAAAATGGAACCTCATGTGGCTTACCATAGTTCCCCATTATGTTACATATCTCACATTTCTAATATTTGGAGTAAGCATTAAGAGCATGAATCTTGTTCCTCTCTTCTTCAGCGCCATGATCCTTCTCATTTTTTACCTTATCTTAAAGGATTCCTTTTCAGAAAAAATAGCCTTGGTAGGCGTAATTATCCTTGGGACCAATTTTCTTTTTTTTACATACAGTAGAATTGCAGATAGAATACCGGAGATGCTTTTCTTTGCTCTCCTTTCAATATTTCTATGGCAGAAGGGCATAAAGGGATTCCCAATCCTTCTCTTTTTTTCAGGGATTTGCCTCTGGCTCGCCTACAACTCCAAACCAAAGATACTTTATTTTATTGCCATCTTTTTCATTGCCCATGTATTGGAGATAATAGGGAAAAGGGAGAGAATAAAAAAGG
This sequence comes from Acidobacteriota bacterium, assembly GCA_040756905.1. Taxonomy (NCBI): domain Bacteria; kingdom Pseudomonadati; phylum Acidobacteriota; species Acidobacteriota bacterium. The sequence continues at coordinate 9,013 of JBFLYD010000029.1, read as the reverse complement.
CAATGGTGGACACCACATACCTTTTAACTGGATTAATTCTTTCAATCTTTGTTTGGCTTTTCCTCACCTATATTCCCCACAGAGAAATATATGAAAGATTTGGTTCTTATAATATAAGAATCATGTTTGCTAACATCAAAAAGGATATCCTTTTCCACTGGTTTTCAAGGGCTCCTTTCTCAATCCATGAAACCTTTGTTCCTATTGGTATCTTTGTAAGCATCCTGATGTTCTTTTTGATTAGAGCCTATTTCCATAAAAAGGAGAAGCTCACTCCTCTGGAGGTTATGGGATTTTGCTGGGCAGGATTTGGCTACTCCCTCCATTCAATTCTCTTCTGGAGACCATTGAGATACTATTTTGACTTTTTATTTCCAATGCTATTTATTTTTTTTGGTTTCGCTCATAGAGTTTTTGGAAATAGAGATGCTTATTCCAAGAAAAAGGTTAACATAATTGAGCTTTTTCTCTATTTCATCCTCTCCCTTTTTATCTTCAGCCATATTTTAAGAAGGCTTTATACTCCTTATATATACCAAAAGCTTTCAAAATTCTTTCTCATAGACATCTTTTTATCTATTGTCTCTGTATCAATTATTATTCTCTTCATAAGATATTCTAATTTATTCAAAAAATTTCCAAGGATTATTCCAAAGATTCTTATATCGATTGTCATAATGTATACAATTTTTATAAATTCCAAGGAAATAATCCACTACCTTTCTAATTCAAAATATCAGATGAAGGAAATCTCAGAAGACTTTGCCAGGGCATTTCCAGGAGCTATTATGGCTGGAGTTTGGGCTATTCCTCTTTCGATGAACAATGACATAAAAGCTTATCATTGCTGGCCAAGGATGACCAACACAGACCCTGACTTTTTAAGGATAAAAAAAGTTCAGTATGCATTCTTATGGGATGATATAGAGACTCCTTTTTACATGAATAATTTTCCCGAAATGAAAGACGCTAACCTTCTGGCACGATATCATATACTCCATTCGACTGTAGAGGAACCTTACTATCATAGAAGAAAATTCTGGAATCTCTTTGATTTAAGGGGAAAGAGGAAAGAAAGGGAGCAAATTCTTGAAGCAGAAACTCTAACAGGACCATTTGGGATGCCAAGGTTTGAAGAGAAAGCCTCCAGGGGATTTGTTTTGTCTACGCAAAAGAAATTCTCTTCATACCCAATCCTGGATTCGCCTCCTGTTGAACTCAAGGAAGGAACCACTGAGATAACATTTTTTATGAAAACCCCATCCCATATCCTTAAAGATACTCCAGTATGTCAACTAATTCTTCTAAGAGAGGACGGAAAGCTCAGGAAAAGAAAGATAGTATACTCCCATGAATTTAAGATGCCTTCTCTTTTTATCCCTATAAAATGGAGGATTCAGCTTTCGAAAACATCCAAATGGAAGATACAGGTTCTAAATTATGCCCATACAGATTTTTATATTGATTATCTGGAAATAAAGTCGATAAAATAAAATGCTCAGGCTAAGCCTTTTTCATTTGCCGGATCTTAATTTATACATCCCTAGTGCCTTTCTTGCTATGACAAAGAATATTCTAAGAGTATCAAAGATAACACTATAATTGGATTTCTCCCCCCTGTAGATCGCCTTTATGGGAATCTCATGGATCTTGAATCCCCTTTTATGAGCCTCCATCACAATCTCTGAAGCTATCTCCATCCTTTTGCTTTTAAGTCTTATCTTTTCAAGCACATTCCTCTCAATCACTCTTAGCCCGCTCTGAGAATCAGTGGTAATTTTTCTCTGACACGCTAAATTTGTGAGGAATGTCATTAAAAGATTCCCGATAAGCCTTGCTCTGGGGAAATTTTTCCATTCAGCTTTATTTTTAAGCCTGGAACCTAAAATAACAGAATTTCTTTCTTTCTTATAAACTTCAATAATTTCCTTTATATCTTCTATCGTATGCTGACCATCTCCATCGATTGTTATGACAGCATCAAAATCTTTTTTCATTGCCTCCTCAAATCCCATTCTCAGGGCATAGCCAAGTCCCATATTTTTTAAATGATCAACAATATCCACATCATATCCTTCTGCTATCTTCCTTGTCCTATCAACGCTTCCATCATTCACCACAATTATCTCATCTACTAATTTCTTAACATTTTCCACTACACTTCCTAAAGTGGATTCCACATTAAAGGAAGGGATTATAGCTATTATTCGTGGTTCTTTTTTCACTAAGCTGAATTATAAATTTTTTTAGAAACTCTGTCAATTTCACTACTTTTCTTTATTCCATGAGATTCAGAGAACTATTTTGAACTGTGATATAATTCCTTAATGAATTTTAAGTTAATCTTAGAAATTAAACATCCTGCCCTATTGAGAGCTCTGTTTACCTGGTTGTTATTCTCATTGGCATTCAGCTATTTTTTTGTGAATCAAATTAACCCAGATTTTAATCTCGTATTTAGAAGAATTGAATTATCTGAAGAGAGATTTAAAGAGATTTTCTCTGAAGGCTTCCTATTTTCCTATGATGAATATGAAGAACCAATTGTTATTTTTAACAATAGATTGGGTATTATTAAATTAAATAATATACCTGAAGAAGGGGCTAAATTGCTTATTAAAATATCTCCGAAAATTTTATGCTCCAACCCGTTTAAATTAAAAATCTTAGCAAATGGAAAAGACTTAAATACCCTCGAAATAAAGGAAGAAAGAGAATATTTTATTAATATTCCTCATGAAGTAATACAAAAGGGAGAAAATTCAATAACATTTGTAAATACCTCTGAGCCATTAGTTCCTTTAAATATTCAATATCTTAAATTATCAAATGTAAAAGGATTTAGCACTGGAGTCCTTCCAGGATATATGGTGGATGATTTTATTCAAATTAAGCCACAGAAATTTTCACCATTAATTTTTTTAATAATTTTATTTTATACAATTATTTTAGGAATATCTTATTCGTCTGTTCTCTGTTTCTTATTCAATACGCCAATCACCAAAGCTATCAGTTTATCAAAATACATATATTTATTAAATTTTTTTATTTTATCTTCATTTTCTTTTTTTAACCATTTTTCCGATTATAAAATCGTTTATCCTTCAAGAAGTTTTTTTGTTATGTCTTTTTTCTTAATATTTATAAATTCTATAATTCTGCATTTAATATTGAACATCCCTGATGTTTACTTAAAATTAAAGAATACTGTATTAAAAATAATCAATTTATTAGCTTATTTTTTTTCCTTTATCACATTAAAAACCATCAGGTTATTAGCCCATCTCTTTTCATTCGTTAGGAAAAAACTCATTCCATTCATTATTAAAAAGATAACCTTGTTTGGTAAATTAGCTCTTAATTCTAAGCTAACCCCTTATATTTTTGCTTTACTTATTTGTATTTCATTAATCTTCCTTCATTTACCAAAATTTAATTGGGATATTACTGGCTTCCTTTATATTGGAGACCAATTCATAAAGGATTTTTCAAGAATAAATGAAGATATTTACATTCATAAGAATAGCCCAGGATACGATGGGCAATTTTTTTACTATATTTCTCTTGATCCTTTCTTAATAAGTAAGGATTACATTGAAAACATTGACAATCCTCCATATCGATATGGGCGGATTGGCTATCCCTTATTGGCATATTTTTTTTCTTTTGGTCAGAAAAAAATCGTTCCATACTTATTATTTTTTATTAATATTTTTGCTCTTCTCGGGTGCATTTATTTTTTATTGAAATTTCTAAAATTTTTTAATATTCCTAATTCAATTGCGATTATTTTTACTCTTTTCCCGGGTTTCTTTGCTCCAATTACAAGATGTCTTGCAGAACCATTGAATATATTTTTCTTAATGGTTGCTTTATTTTTTTATTTAAGTAATAAATATGTTCTATCTGTTATTCTGGCAACATTTGCTGTTTTAACAAGAGAAACATCAATTACAGTTGTTTTCTCAATAATACTCTATTTTGTTTTAAAAAAGCATTTTAAAAAAGCAATGATGTTTTTTATTCCAATAATTTCTTACTTTTTATGGCAAATTTATTTATTTTTAAATTTTAAAAATTTTTCTTTTCTTTCTGGCAATAAATTGATCGATTCTCCTTTTGCTGGAATAATCAAAACATCAAAAATGCTCAAAAATTTTTCATTTCCTTTCAACACCTTAGAATATAAATTTATTTATTCCTTCTACCTTCTCTTATTAATGATAGCCTTTATTTTATCTATTAAATATTTAATACAGGATAAAAACCCCTTTTCTTTTTCATTTTTTTTCTACATTACTTCTTACTTCTTTTTAAGTGAAAATATATGGGCTCAATTTTCATACATGAGGGTAACTTCAGAAGGAATTATATTTTTCTTAATTAATTCAATAATAAACAGGGACAGAAATTATTTAATGCTATTAATAATTTTTTTATTTTTGTTATTTTTACAATTAAAAATGAATGCTTTAGTAATTTAAAATTATAAGAAAAATAAAATTTTCAATATTGATTACCTTTAATATAGAAATATAACTGTTGATTTCATATAATTTATCTTATATTCTTAAAATCGTTGAAAAAAAAGGGAGAAATAATTGATGAAAAATTTAAATTATGTTGAAAAGAAAAATATAATTCTCCCGGAAGGAGGGCACATTTCTTTTGGAAAGGGATGGTATGAATGGGAATATGAGGATATTTTTCCTTTTCGTTGGATGTCAAAAGAAGCAAATCTTTTCATTTCAATAGAAAACTTAGTTAAATATAAATGCCTTTCATTTTTCCTTTATTCAGAATTCAGCGATTGCAGCCAACATCTTTCTATTAATTTAATGAACAAAACGATTGCTTCTTTTGCACTTTTACATCAATGGAATTATTATAGTTTATCTTTGCCGGATGATTTAAAGGCTTTTGAAAATCAAGAAAAAATAGAATTCGCTCTTTCTTTAAATAAAATATTTCCTCGTCAGTATTATCCAACCGATAAAAGAGAACTGGGGATAAGGGTTGCACGTTTAGAACTTCATAATAGTGAAGAAAAACATGCTCATTTCCTTTTTTTCCATAAAAATGCATTATTAAATATTCAAGAGACTATCGAAGGAAAAACAGAAATGTCTTCTTACCCTCTTTCTTTAGGAATAGATCTTTATGGAAAATGTAATATAAAACCACCCTGTGTTTACTGCCTCTGGGATGATATGAAGAAATTAGAAGGCAAATTTTCTGAAATTGTTATAGATTTACAAACATTAAAAGATTATGGTAATTTTTTTAACTGCGCAAGAAATATAGTAAACTGTTCAATTGGTGAGCCTTTCCTTCATCCCAAATTTGAAGAAATTCTTAACCACATAGATAATCAAAAAAAATTTCTTGAAATTTCAACAAATGGCCTTGTCTTTACCAATAGAACAATCGAGGCCCTATTAGGAAAGTTGATTTTTCTTTATGTATCTCTTGATGCTGCGAGTAAAGAAACTTACGCTAAAATTAGAAATGACCGCTTTAATTCTATAATTCCACAGCTTTATTTCTTAAATCAAAAAAGAAAGAAAAAAGAGAATTTACCAAAAATCTATATGATTTTTATGCCTATGAAAGTTAATAAAGATGACCTGGAAGATTTCTTTAAGTTATGCAGGGATATAGAAGCTGATTTTTTAGTTCTTAGGCCACTCAACTATTTAGAAAATCCTGAAATAGAAAGGGATAGAGGAGGATATCATTTTAACTATGAAGATGAACTCCTCAGTTGGGAAGAACTAAAAGAAATATTCAATAAATGCAGTGAATTATCTACAAAATATGGTGTTAAAGTGCTTAATCAATTCTACTTTGGAAGTATTCTTGAACCTGCCCAACAAAATAAACAAAATTCTAATTCAAGCTTTAAATCTGACTCAATTGTAAACATTGAAGAGGAAAAAAATCTAAAAGAAAATGAAAATGAAATAGAAAATGATTTAGGTCATTCAAAATTTCCTCTTTGTCGAGAACCTTGGCAAAGTTATTATATTCTTCGTCGAAGTATCCTTCCCTGCTGTCATGGCTCTAAACCCATAGCTCCAATGAATAGTTGGGCTAAAGCCTGGAATTCTCCTGTATTACAAGAAATGAGGAAATACCTGAGAGAAGGTCGTTTCAGTCCTTATTGTCGTGAAAGCCTTGCCTGTCCAATAGTCCAAAGATACTGCCCACCAAAAATAATATCTACTAATTTACTAACAATAAAAAGATACGCTTCCTTGCGATTTATAAACAGGTTATTCTTTCGAATTCCTATTAAATTATATCGTTTTTTAAGGACAAAGTTTTAACAAAAAGTGAATACAATTTGACATTTAAAAATTCCTTTTTTAAAATGTTTCATGTTTTTAGGAAGGAGGATATGTATGAAAAGATTCCTAATTTTTCTTATCCCAGCGATGATTCTTATATCTATTCAATCCTGTAAAAGGAAGATAGCTGAGATAGGAGTTACGCCAGATGTGAAGTTTTCAGACTCTCCATTAACGGATTTTTTATTTACTGAAATTGAATATAGTTGGAAACTCAAAGAGAATTTTAAAGGATTAAAAAGAAATTATTGGGTTTTCACCCATTTTTCAGATAGACATAAAAATATGATACTTCAGGATGACCATTTACCTCCAGTTAAAACAACTAAATGGAAAAAAGAAATGGGAGAAATCAAATATAAAAGGGAAATTTTTATCCCAAGATTCATAGATGAATTTGACCCATCATTTAAAGGCGAAGAAATTGTGAAATTGACGATTGGCCTTCATAATCCCATGAATAAACATGGAAAAGATAAATACACGCTTTTAATTAAAAAAATTAAAATTCTTCCTCCTCCATACGATACTCCTGAAGTAATATATGAATCTGGATGGCATAATGAAGAAAGAGATGTAAGACTGAATAAAGTCTGGAGATGGACAGAAAAAGAAGCTGTATGCAGCATAGATAACCCCCACAGACCAGCAAAATTAATAATAAAAGGGGGAGTCAATAAATCAGTCTTTAAAGACCAGAAGGTTCAGATTAATTTTAATGGAAAAGTTTTAGAAGAATTTATACCTGAAACAGGAGATTTTGAGAAAAGATTTGAATTAACAACAGAAGACATGGGATCTGCTGATGAATTAAAACTTGTAATTTCAACCGATAAAACTTTTACTCCTGCAAACCTGGATCCAAAATCAACGGATACAAGAGAATTAGGTGTTATGATTTTTCTAATTTACTTCAGATAAATTTCGTTTCTTATTAATTCAAATCAATAGGTCAACCATCTTCTTGAGCGATATATCTCCAAACATATTACAGTGAACGGCATAAATAAGTTGACATTTTCTTTGTAGGGCAACCCTTGAGGGTTGCTTTTTGCAAGGCTAAAGCTTTGCCCTACGTCTATTTATTTTTAGCTTTCACTATAATAATCAATTAACAGTAAATTTCTAACACTGAACATGCAAGAGTGAGCAGGAAGGATGGAGGAGAAACCGAAGGTTCCTGAAAACCGTCACGAATGCGTAGCGGGCATGGTTGACCTGTTTTTGTAAATTTGACTGATATTTCTATATCTGTTATAAGTTTGCATACCATGAAATATATGACAAAATTCCAGTCAGAACTGACCGATGAGAAAAAGTCGCCTTTTAAAAAATATAGAGAAATATTCGTTGGAAAAAAAGGATTCTGGGATCTTTTAAAATTCGAAATAATTACAACTTTCATCTCGTCTCTTCCAGGAGGGATTGGATTTTTTTTAAGAAAAATATCATATCCTTTTATTTTTGGAAAAATTGGTAAAAATGTAGTTTTCGGCAGAAGCATTACATTCAGGCATCCCCATAAAATAATAATCGGAGACAATGTAATAATCGATGATAACTGTGTCCTTGATGGAAAGAGCACTGAAAACCCAGGAATAGTAATCAGTAATAACGTTTTTATTAACAGAAACACAATTCTATCCTGCCATTTTGGAACTATCGAAATAGGCGACAACACAAACATAGGAAACAACAGCATAATCCATTCAGCAAGCAAGGTTAAAATAGGAAAAAATGTCATCATGGCAGCATCGTGCCATATCATAGGTTCAAAACGGGAGATGGATAGGCTCGATGTACCTGTAATTGCCCAACAAACTTCCTCAAAGGGGATTTATATTGAAGATAATGTATGGCTCGGAGCCCTTGTCTTTGTAAATGATGGGGTTACAATCGGAAGAGACAGCGTAATTGGAGCAGGTTCTATAGTTCTCAATGATATCCCAGAATACCATGTGGCATTTGGAAGTCCTGCAAAACCAGTAAGAACACGAAAGGAAAAGGGAAATTAAAAGAGATAAAAAAAGAAATTTATTCATTTTTTTAAGGATTCTCATAAGTCTTTCATTAATAATTTTTATAATTCTAAAATTGGATTTGAAAAAATTATCCACATATCTGGTCAATTCTAATAAACTCTACATCATTTTCGCCTTCCTGCTCCATTTTGTGGGAATATCATTCAGCAGTAACAGATGGCAGATTCTTCTCCGAGCCCATAACATAAATGTTAACCTTGTGAAATTATTAAAATTTTATTTCATCGGAAATTTTTTCAACACATTTCTTCCAACAGGGGTAGGGGGAGATATTATGCGAATGTATTACATTTCAAAACAAACAGAAAAAAGTATCCCCTCAATGAGCACGGTCCTGATTGAAAGATTTACTGGAATATTTATTTTAATCTTTATCTCTTTTTTTTCTTACATGATTGGATTTGGAATTGAAAAGGAAAAATCAATCGGGATTACAATTTCTTCCCTTCTGGCTCTATCAGTTATCGGGCTGATAATATTTTTTAATCAAAAAATTATGAAAAAAATTTCCTTTCTTTTTAATTTTTCTTTCTTTGATAAATTTAGAAATAAATTACAGGAATTTTATTCTTCCATTCTCTCTTATAAATTTAAAACAACACAGATTATCTATGTTATAAT